>NZ_JAGPXZ010000310.1:0-6626 GCF_018070305.1 Micromonospora sp. M51
ACCCCAAGCAGCGGCGACGAACAGCAGTCCGAGTACCACGTCGCACGGGCGGTGGCGGCTGACGCGCTCGCCGCGCTGGACGACGTGGCGGAGCTGATCGCCCCGGTGCTGCTGGTGTCCGAGCTGCGCACCGTGGCGGCCGACGAGCTGTGGCTCAGCCCGAACTACCGGCGGGACAGCTTCGTGCTGCACTTCACCTGGGTCGACGACACCAGGGCGGTGCTGCCGGTGGTGGCCGCCGTGGAGGAGCGCCTGGCGCCCTTCGCGCCCCGCCCGCACTGGGGCAAGGTCTTCGTCACCGATCCGGCCGAGCTGGCCGCCCGCTACCCACGCCACCCCGATTTCGCCACCCTCCTGACCGACCTGGACCCCAAGGCCAAGTTCCACACCGAGGCCCTGGCCCACTACTTCCCCCGCTGACCTCGGTTGATCATGGGGTTAGCGATACCGATGTCGGCGTGTCGTGCCCGCCAACCTCATGATCACCGAGAGCTGGCGAGGGTGCTGCGTTGGACGGCTCGGCTGATGTCGCTGGGGGAGATGATGCCGGTCAGGCGGCCGTCTTCGGTTATCACCAGGGCTCGGCCGTCGGCGCACTCGGTGAGGCGGGGGAGCAGGTCGTTGAGCTGTTCACCGGGCTTCGCCAGCACCAACTGGTCGGCGCGGCAGGCCACCTCGGCCAGCGTGGTCGACGCCCGCCGCTCCGGCGGTACGCCCCGCACCCGGTCGACGGTGACCAGGCCGGTCGGCCGGCCGTCCTCGGTCAGCGGCAGCGCCGAATGCCGGTACGCGAACAGGTAGTGGTCGACGAAGTCCGCGACCGTCATCTCCGCCGAGGCGGTCTGCGGCTGCGGGGTCATCACATCGCCCACCCGGATCCCGCGCAGCGCGGTGCCGGTGCGGGCCTGCCGTTCCTCCATCCCGGCCGCGCCGATCAGGAACCAGCCGATCAGCGCCAGCCACAGCCCGCCGAAACCGAACCCGGCCAGGAACTGCCACAGCCCCAGGCCGATCAGCAGCACCCCCAGCACCCAGCCGGCCCGGGCGGCGACCACCGACGCCCGGGTTCGGTCACCGGTGGCCTTCCAGACCGCCGCGCGCAGCAACCGTCCACCGTCCAGTGGCGCGGCCGGCAGCACGTTGAAGATGGCCAGCAGCACGTTGATTCCCGCCAGCCAGGCCACCGCCCCGAACAGCAGCCCGGTCTGCCCGGCCAGTGCGAGCACCGCCGCGATGGCACCGAAGAACGCCCCGATCAGCAGACTGACCAGCGGGCCGACGCCCGCGATCCGTAACTCCGCGCCCGGGTCACGCGGTTCGCCCCGCAACTCGGCGACGCCGCCGAACAGCCACAGCGTGATGCCGTCGACAGTCAGCCCGTTGCGCTTGGCCACCACCGCGTGCGACACCTCGTGGGCGAGCAGGCCGACGAAGAAGACCACCGCCGCGGCCAGCCCGGCCAGTGTGTACGCCACCGGCGAGTGATCGGGGTACGAGCGGGGGAACTGGTTCGCGGCCAACCCCCACGCGATCAGCGCGAAGATGACCAGCACGCTCCAGTTGACGCCGACCGGCACTCCCGCGACCCGGCCAAGCCGGAAGCTTGCCCTCATCCCAGGCTCATACCCCTACTCAGCCTGCCCATGCCAGCCGACGAGGCGGCGTCTCGGTGGGTGTGATCGGTTGGCCGTGCCGAGCGAACATCTGCCCAAGTTCCGTCCGACCGCGCTCCACCACCTCGAGCAGGGGACCAGGGGCGATGGTGTCCGGCAGCGGAGTGTCGGTGGTCAGGTCTCGAACGGAAATTGGGCGGCACAGCCACCGGTGCAGCGCCCGCCGATCGACGGCAGCCTTCTGCCGGTCGCCCAGCATCCAGACATCCGTCTTGTACGGGGTGCTGTCGGTTCCCAGTGCGGTCAGCAGCCCGGAATGGCGTACCAGGCAGGGGTAGCAGGCCCCGCAGTGGTAGTGCTCGGCACCCGGTCGGTCCCGAGGTGGGCGCCCGCAGCTGATGGTGGCATGGGTGAGGGTCGTCGGAGCCAGACCGGCGTTCAGGGCCTGCTGGCAGACCTCTCCCTTGGTCAGGTGTAGGTACGGGTTGACGACTGTCACCTCGCCGCCGAGAGCGTCGATCAGGGAATTGAGCAGGTGCAGTGTCCCGGGATGTACAGATCTCGTAGAGCAGGCGGCTACCCGGGCCGGAGTGAGCGGTGGATTGACTGCGAGCTGTCCGTTCTCCGGTACGACCACCTGTGGCACTCGGTGGGCGGCGGCGAGGTAGATGGCGGTGGCGAGATAAAGCAGTCCGCGGGTGCGCGCAGATTTCTCCAGCTTCCTGGTGAGACGGACCTGCTGCGACGCCTTGAGTTGCTCGATGTCGCGGCAGGCCGAGCTCTCGATCGCGCTGAAAGTCTGGTCCTGCTGGCTGCCCCACTGGGGTTCGAAATAGGAGACGAGCAGGAGAGGGCCGGCCGAGACCATGGCCCGCTCTGCCGCCCACGCGGTGGAATCAAGCCCACCGGAGAACAGGGCCACCTCTCCTACCTCGGAATAAGTGGTCCGTTCCTGCTGGGGCCACCGCTGCCCGCCGGCCCGGACGTTGATCGTCCATTGATCCGCGCTTAACGTCTCCGAGAGGTGGGACAGCAGCCGCAACGTTGGTGGGCTCCAGACGGAGGGGTTGACCACCTCCACGGACAGGTTGATCCTTCGGGTCCAGCCGTCGACCGCGCACTCGCGCAGCGACAGCTTGTCGGCCAGGTATACGGCTCGGGCGATCTGCAGCAGGTCCTGGGCCCAGTCCGGCCGGTCCTGGGGCACCTCGGTCAATGTCTGCAACCGCTGGTCGGCGTGCTCAAGCAGTGGCCAGCCGATGGTCTCGCGCTTCCTATCGGTGGACACTCGAACCCGGGTCACGTAGTCATACGCGAAGCTCGCCCGGCTCACGCCGCCAACTCCAGTTCGCTGTCGCCGAGCCCGAGGGCCTGAGTCACCGTGGTGGTCAGCAGATCCTTGGCGACGTCGGCGAGCCGTGGTGGCTCCGGCCCACGTTTGACCGCCTCAGCGCAGGGGTTGGGCAGCACCTTGACGACCTGATCGGCAACGAAGCTGGCCACCACGTCGGTCGGGTCGAGGATCACCAGTGCCGGTACGGCGATCTTGATGTTCTCCGCGATGAGAATGTGTACGAACTCGCCGACCACCTCACCGAAGAACGCCCGATACAACGCGCAGAACAGCTCCCCGGTGACCGGTCTTGGACGGCCAGGATCGGCGAGTGGTCCTTCCTGCGTCGCCAGGTGTTCCGCGACGCGTCGGGCGGCCCGGCGGACGGCGGCGTCCACGATGAGTTGGCCTTCGCCGGCGACGTGACTGACGAACCGCCGGATGAACTCGTCGACGTCATCCTGCGCGGCCACGTCCTCCGCTGGCGGAAGATCCGCTCGACCGAGGCCATCGAGCAGCTCAATCAGCCGTCCGCCGGCCCGCTCCGCTGCCGCACGGATGCCGAACGCCTCCGGATCTGCGTTCAGAGCGTCTCGCAACGCCCGCTGGTACTGGGCCGCGATCGCCTCGGCGCGCTGTTGGTCATGCCCGAGTAGCTGTTCGGGTCGGCTGGTGGCGTCCGGCGTCCAGGTGCCCAGCCGGCCTTTGGCAGCGGTCCAGCTGCCGTTCTTCGGACCTGGTAGACGGGTCGAGGTGCCCATGCCGACCTCCCGAGGGGTGGGGAAGGACGTCGAGCGAAGTCTATTGACACTCACAGTGTTTGACCAGATGCACTACGTACGCGAGCGGTGGTCTCCGCTGATCAAGCGCCGAAACGGTAAAGTGCGCAGCCTGAGCCGGAACATGACGGCCGGGGCGGAAGGGTCGGCGCATGCGGGAGGATTCACCGCGCTGGGAGCAGATCAACTCCAGCTCGTACATCTGGGAGCAGGACGGTCTGCGCGAGCTGGCCGGCTACCTGCCGGATACCGACCCGTACCACGTCTGGACGAACGTCGAGTTCGTCGGCGCCGACGGCTCGATCAACGAGGTCGACGCCCTGGTGTTGACCCCGAGCGGGCTGTACGTGCTGGAGCTGAAGCACTGGCAGGGGGAGATCCGCGGTGACGGCACCCAGTGGCTGCGCCGGGCGCCGAATTCGCGACTGATCCCCGAGGACAACCCGTACATCCTGGCCAACCGGAAGGCGAAGCGGCTGGCCAGCCTGATCCGCTACTACGCCAAGCAACACGGACGGCAGCGCGAGACGCCCTATGTGGGGGCGGCGGTCTTCCTGCACGCGAAGGCGATGCGAGCCGAGCTGGACGCGATCGGCAGCCAGCACGTCTACGGGCTGGAGGGGCACGACTCCGGCCTGGCCGGTCTGAAGAAGCTGCTGCTCGCCCTGCCGCGAAACCCGGACCATCTGGTGGACGAGGCGCGCGGCCGGGACATCGTCGAGCTGGTGCGCGGTGCGAAGATCCGCCCGTCGGTGGCGGACCGCAAGGTCGGTCAACTGCTACTGCACCCAAAACCGTTCGCCGAAGGTCTGGGCTGGCAGGACTTCCTCGCCGGGCACGCGCTAGACACCTCGCTGGTGCGTCGAGTGCGGTTCTACCTGACCAGCCGGGCCGCCGAGCATGAGGTTCCGGCGATCCGCAGGGCGGCGGAGCGGGAGTTCCGCCTGCTGCAGGGCATTCACCATCCCGGGGTGGCGCGGGCGCACGACCTGGTCGAGCACTCGTGGGGCCCGGCGGTCATCTTCGACCACCAGGAGGAGTGGGTACGCCTCGACCAGTGGCTGCTGCGCCGCGGCGACGCGTTGACCCTGGCCCAGCGACTGCAACTGGTGCAGGATCTCGCCGAGATCATCGACTATGCGCACTCCCGCCGGCTAGCCCACCGGGCGCTATCGCCCCGAGCGATCTACGTCGGTAACCCGGACGGGCCGCGCCCGACGCTCGTCGTCACCGACTGGCAGACCGGCGGCCGGTTGGCCGGCACGACCCAACTCACCCGGCTCGGCCCATCGAGCGACCCGGCCAGCCTGGAGCTGTTCTTCGATGACGAGGTCCGCCGCTACCAGGCGCCGGAGGCGGAGAATGCCACCCGGCTGCCGGGCCACCAGCTCGACGTGTTCTCTCTCGGCGCACTGGCGTACCGGATCTTCGCCGGGGCGGTGCCGGCCGCCACGCCGGAGGAACTCGTCAACGCGGTTCGCGACAGTGGCCTGCACCTCGATGCTGCGGTGGACGGCATGCCGCACACGCTGGTCACCCTGGTCTACGACGCGACCCGGGGCGATCCGGCGCAACGGCTGCCCAGCGTCTCCCGGTTCCACAAGGACCTGGAGAAGGTCTGGGAGGAGCTGACCGCGCCTGAGCCGGAGCCGGTCGCCGACCCGCTCTCCGCCCACCGGGGTGACGTGCTCGACGGTGGCCTAGAAGTGAAGGACCGGCTCGGCTCGGGTGCCACCGCCGTCGCCTTCCTGGTCACTCGCGACGGGGAGTCGCGCGACCTGGTGCTGAAGGTCGCCCGCGACGAGCAGCATGAGGAGCGGCTGACGGCGGAAGCGCGTACCCTCGCGCGGTTGAAGCACCCCCAGGTGGCCGCGCTGGTCGAGGGTCCGGTGCGGGTTGGCGGCCGGACCGCGCTGCTGATGGAGAGCGCCGGATCGCGGACCCTCGCCGAGGAGCTGCGCGGCGGCCGGCTGGCGTTGGACCTGCTGGAGCGGTACGGCCGGGACCTGCTCGACATCGTCAACTACCTGGACGGCCAAGGCGTCTGGCACCGTGACCTGAAGCCGGCCAACCTCGCGGCCCGGCCCCGGCCGAAGGACAAGCAGCCGCACCTGTGCGTCTTCGACTTCTCGCTCTCCTCGGCTCCCGCTGACCAGCTCGGCGCGGGCACGGTCGGCTACCTCGATCCGTTCCTCGGCCCGCCGCGCCGGCTCCGCTACGACGCGGCGGCTGAGCGGTTCGCGGCGGCCGTCGTGCTCTACGAGATGGCGACAGGTGTGCTGCCTCGCTGGGGTGACAACGCCAACCCGGCCGTGGTCAGCGACGAGGTGGCCCTCGACCCGGCGGTGTTCGACCCGGCGGTCGCCGACCGGCTGGTGGAGTTCTTCGGCCGGGCGTTGGCGAGGGACGCGGCGGCGCGGTTCGACACGGTCGACGAGATGACCGACGCCTGGCGGGCCATCTTCCAGCAAGTCCCGCAGCCCGCGGTGACTCCGGTCGGCCCGGTGCCGGCGGCGGTGGGGCTGACCCGTGAGTCGCCGCTGGAGGTCACCGAGCTGACCGCCCGGGCCCGCTCGGCGCTGGAACGGCTCGGCCTGCACACCGTCGGCGAGCTGCTGGACGCGGAACCGTCGGCGTTGACCCGGGCCAAGGGAGTGCCGGACGCCACCCGCAAGGAGATCCTCGCTCAGGCGCGGGCGCTGCGCGCGGTGCTGCCCGGCGGCAGCGAGTCGCCCGCCGCCGACGAGCAGCCGCTGGCGCAGGGCGTGGAGGCGCTCTGCGCGACCCTGCTCCCCGCCTCGACGTCCCGCAACCACCGGACGCTGGCCGTGCTGCTCGGGCAGACGCCCCCCGACGACGGTGAGTGCCTGTGCTGGCCGGCGCAGAGGGAGGCGGCCCGGG
>NZ_JAGPXZ010000311.1:0-6610 GCF_018070305.1 Micromonospora sp. M51
GCCCCCACCGTTCGGGTTGATCGGCAGCAGCGGTGTGGTCACCGCCCAGGCGCCCTCGTCGGAGACCGCCACCACCTCCAGCGAGTCCGGCGGCAGGTCGCCGTGCAGCACGCTGGTCACCAGGACGTGCCGTGGCCCGTTCGCGCGCACCACGTCGACAGCGTCGAGCACCTCGGCCAGCGATGTCGTCGTGCGGCCGGCGAGGAAGTCCAGCTCGAAGTGGTTCGGCGTGATGATGTCCGCACGGGGCACGACGGTGTCGCGGAGGTACTCCGGAATTCCGGGCCGGACGAACATGCCCCGGCCGGCGTCGCCCATCACCGGGTCGCAGCAGTACACGGCGTCCGGGTTGGCGGCCTTCACCGTCGCCACCGCGTCCAGGATCACCGCGCCCACCGCCGGGTCGCCCTGGTAGCCGGAGAGCACCGCGTCGGCGTCGCCGAGGACCCCGCGGTCCCCGATTCCGGCGATCACCTCCGCCACGTCCGCCGCGGGGAGCGTCGGGCCCCGCCATGCGCCGTACCCGGTGTGGTTGGAGAAGTGCACGGTCAGGACCGGCCAGACCTCGTGCCCGAGGCGTTGCAGCGGAAAGGCCGCCGCCGAGTTGCCGACGTGGCCGTAGGCGACCGACGACTGGATGGACAGGATCTTCACCGGCCCATCATCGCCGCTGCGGCCGGCGTCGCACTGACGGCCCGCCGTTTCTGTCGGGTGGCCCACTCGCCGCCCGCCCGTGGGCACGACGCGAACGGGCGGCCCGGACCGTGCCGTCCGGACCGCCCGAGTGGGCGTGCGGTCAGCCGCTCAGCCTGGCCGCGGTCGTACGGTCAGCCGCCGAGGCTGGCCGCGGCCGAGGCGATCGACGAGGCGAAGTAGCTCACCTGGGTGTAGACGCCGGGGTAGTTGGGCCGGGCGCAGCCGTTGCCCCAACTGACGATGCCGACCTGGATCCAGGCGTTGTTGGCGTCGCGGCGGAACATCGGGCCACCCGAGTCGCCCTGGCAGGTGTCGGTGCCGCCGCTGGCGTAGCCGGCGCAGATCTCCTGGGCGGGGATGAGGTCGCCGCCGTAGTTGGCGTTGCACACGGAGTCGCTGACGAACGGCACCGTCGCCTTGAGCAGGTACCGCTGCTGGCCGCCGCCCTCCCGCGCGGCACCCCAGCCGGCGACGGTGAAGGTGCCGCTGTCGTACGCGGTGGTGGTGGCGATCGGCAGCGTGCTCAGCCCGGTGACGGGGCTGGCCAGGCGGATCAGCGCCCAGTCACGGCCCGCGCCGTTGTAGCCGGGGGCCCGGTAGACGTAGTTGGACCGGACGGTGATCCGGCTGGACGACTGGAGGTCGACCGTCCCGAGCGTCGCGGTGATGCTGGTGTTGGTGCCGGTCGAGCCCACGCAGTGCGCCGCGGTGAGCACCAGCCGGGGGCTGTACAGCGCCCCGCCGCAGCCCATCGAGAGACGCACCATGAACGGGAACTCGCCCTGCGCGGCGCGGGTGCCGCCGACGACGGTCGGCGTCACGGGGCTGTCGGCCGCGGCGGCCGGCGCGGTGAGGGTGAGGCTGGCCGCGGTCACCGCGGCCAACGCGGTGGCCAGCAGGCCAGTGAGGGTACGCCAGCGAACCATGCATTCCTCCGCATCAGGGTGGCGCGCCTCGTGAGCGCACCGCAGTCGAGATAGCGGTCATCATATTGAGAGTTATGGATCTCGCGGGTCATCCTCTCTGGGTCGTACCACCGGCGTTATGGATCTCGCCCGGTGCGCCGCAGGGCTGCGGTGCGACCGGTTGTCAGCCGCCAGGGGTGCCGGTGCTCTCTCGGCGGATGAGGCGGAACGGTGTCTGCACGCTCAGCGGCCCCGCGACCTCCGCGCCCTCGATGCGGGCGACGAGACGGCGTACCGCGAGACGGCCGATCTCCCTCTTGTCCGGGGCGATCGTGGTGAGGGTCGGTGCGCTGAACCGCCCGTCCTCGATGTCGTCGATGCCGACCACCGCGACGTCCTCGGGAACCCGGTGGCCGGCCTCGGCCAGCGCCCGCAGCGCGCCGATGGCGACCAGGTCGTTGTAGGCGAACACCGCGTCCGGCCGGTCACCGCGAGCGAGGAGGTCGTGCATGGCCCGCCTGCCGTCGAGCCGGCCGAACGCGTCGGTGCGGGCGACCAACAGTGGTCGGTACGGCAGGCCGGCCGCCGCCAGGGCCTCGCGGTAGCCCCGGACCCGCAGGTGGGCCGACTGCCGGTCGCCGCCAGCGGTGGCGCCGATGAACGCTATCCGGCGACGGCCGATCGCCACGAGATGCCGGATCGCCGCGTGGCTGGCCGCGACGTTGTCGATGGCGATGTGGTCGTGCGGCACGTCGTAGACGCCCTCACCGATCAGCACGAGCGGCCCGCCGGCGGTGCGGGCCAGCACCTCCTCCCGGCCGATGCGCACCGGGCTGAGGATCAGGCCGTCGATGACGCGCTGCCGGGTGCCGTCGAGGAGCGCCAGCTCCGCCTCCCGGTCGGCGGCGGTGTTCTCCATGACGAGGGTGTAGCCGAGCCCGGCGGCCTCGGAGATGGCGATCTCGGCGAGTTCGGCGAAGTAGGGGTTGGTCAGCTCCGGGACAGCCAGGGCGATCAGGCCGGTGCGACCGCGGCGCAGGTGCCGGGCGCCGAGGTTGGGGCTGTAACCGAGTTCGTCGATCGCCTGCTGCACCCGTTGTCGGGTCCGCTCCCCCACCGGGCGGTACCCGTTCACCACGTTCGAGACAGTGGCCAGCGAGACACCGGCGCGCTGGGCGATGTCCTTCAGGCTGACGCCCATCCACCACCCTTTCGCGACGTCGACCGGCGGGCCGGCCGGGCATCGACGAACAAGCATTGACGGGACGCCCAGCGCGGCTCTATAACGTTATACAGGCGAAGACAGATGTCAATATGCCGACCACCGTCGGCGGGTGGAGATCCCACCCGACGTCCGTCGCTGACGCCCGTCCCCCGTCAATGACCACCCGATGCCCACCACCCACGCGCTTCGGGCCTGGCTGCACCGCCCGTGGCAACCCGCCCCCTCGGAGACGGCATGACACGTCACGTCCCCATCCGCCCCGCCCTGCCCCTGCTGCTCGTCCTCGCGGTGGTGGCCGGCTTTCTCGCCGCGCCCTCCTCGTCGGCGTCCGCCGCGCCGGCCAAGACGCCGCCACTGACCACCCCCTGGACCAGCCAGGCCCTCGCCGGCACCCCACTGCCCGAGTACCCGCGACCGCAGATGACGCGGCCGGACTGGCTCAACCTCAACGGCGAGTGGCAGCTACGCCAGTCGACCACCGACGACGCCCCGCAGTTCGGCACCAACCTGCCCGAGCGGGTGAACGTGCCGTTCCCGGTGGAGAGCGCCCTGTCCGGCATCCAACGGGCCGCCAACGACAACCGCAACTACCTGTTCTACCGACGCACCGTCACCATCCCGGCCAACTGGTCGGGCCGGCGGACCCTGCTGCACTTCGGCGCCGTCGACTGGCAGAGCACCGTCTGGGTCAACGGTGTCCGGGTCGGTGCGCACACCGGTGGCTACGACGCCTTCACCTTCGACGTGACTGCCCAGCTCACCGCCGGGGCGAACGAGATCGTCGTGAAGGTCTGGGACCCCACCGACACCCGGCAGAACGGCAGCCTGCCCGCCATCGGCAAGCAGACCAAGACACCCGGCGGGATCTTCTACACCCCCAGCTCCGGCATCTGGCAGACGGTGTGGATGGAGCCGGTGCCCGCCGCCTCGATCAGCAGCGTGGACCTCTACCCGAACCTGAGCACCAACACCGTGCGGGTCCGGGTCTTCACCAGGGGCGACGTGAGCGGCCACAGCGTGCTCGCCGAGGCGCTGAACGGCGCCACTGTGGTCGGCTCGGCCACCGGCGGCTTCACCGAGTTCACCGTGCCCGTGCCCAACGCGCGCCGCTGGTCACCCGACGACCCGTTCCTCTACAACCTCCGGGTGACGGTGCGCAACGCCGCCGGCGCCGTGGTGGACCGGACCACGCACTACTTCGGCATGCGCGAGATCACCACCGGTCTCGTCAACGGGGTGCTGCGCCCCAAGCTCAACGGCCAGTTCGTGTTCCAGGTCGGCACCCTCGACCAGGGCTTCTGGCCGGACGGGCTCTACACCGCGCCGACCGACGCCGCGCTCGCCTTCGACCTGCAGAAGCACAAGGACCTGGGCTTCAACATGGTGCGCAAGCACATCAAGGTCGAACCGCAGCGCTGGTTCTACCACGCCGACCGGCTCGGTCTGCTGGTCTGGCAGGACATCCCGTCGCTGACCGCACAGGACGTCGACCCCACCGACGCGCAGCAGGCGCAGTTCGAGGCCGAGGCGCGCGAGATCATCGACGAGCACCGCAGCTCACCCGCCGTGATCGCGTACACGCCGTACAACGAGGGCTGGGGCGAGCGGTCCCTCGCCGACACCCGGCGGGTCGCGCAGAACATCAAGAACCAGGACCCGACCCGTCTGGTCAACCCGCACAGCGGCCACAACTGCTGCCAGTCCCTCGGCAACCCCGGCAACGGCGACATCGACGACTGGCACGTCTACCTCGGGCCGGACTCCCCCGTACCGTCGAGCACCCGGATCGCCGTGCTCGGTGAGTTCGGCGGCCTGGGCCTGCACACGCCGGGGCACGAGTACAGCCCGAACGGTCAGTTCTTCGCCTACGAGTGGCAGGCCAACTCGACAGCGCTCACCGACCGCTACGTGGGGCTGGTGCAGGGCAGCCAGAACCTGATGCTCGGCAAGGGGCTCAGCGCCTCCATCTACACCGAGATCGCCGACCTGGAGGGTGAGCTGAACGGCTTCCTCACCTACGACCGGCGGGTGATCAAGATGGACCAGGCGCGGGTGCGCGCCGCCAACACCGCACTGATCAACGCCTCGAAGACCATCGGCAGTTCGGGGCCCGTCGCCCTGCCGACCAACACCCGCCGATCGTTGCAGGTGACCACGCCCGGCTTCACCAACCGTTACCTGCGCCACCAGGACGGCCTGGCCTACACCGAGGTGGTCGACGCCGCGAGCCCCAGCCTGCTCAAGGCCGACGCCACGTACACCATCCGGCCCGGCCTGGCCGGCACGGGTTGCTACTCGTTCGAGTCGGTCAACTTCCCCGGGCAGTACCTGCGCCACCAGAACTCCCGGGTCCGCAACTCGCCGGACGACGGCTCCGCGTTGCTGCGCGCCGACGCCACCTGGTGCGCCCGTACCGGGCTGACCGGCACCGGTGTGTCGCTGGAGTCGTACAACTTCCGAGGTAAGTACCTGCGGCACTACAACGCGGAGGTCTGGCTCAGCAACGGCACCGGCGGCGACGCGTACAACACGCCGACGTTGTGGACCGCCGACAGCACCTGGAGCATCGCCGCTCCATGGGCGCCCTGACCGGGTCGTCACGACCCGACGTGCGGGGGGTTCCGGCCTGGGCTGGAACCCCCCGCACCGTTGTCACCGGCCCGGCGGCGTCACTCGTCGTCCCGGGGGTCGTTTCCCCGGTCATGAGGGGAATCGGCGAGTCGATTGCACCGTCCGACCGGGTCGGCTTTTCCGGGCAAGGGCCGTGCCGCAAGTTGCATCCCGCCAGGTTCGCCCGGCTGTTGCAACACGCAATCAGGCCGAGCAATAAATAGACGAAAACCAATCTTGACTTGTACGCCTGGCCAGCGCACCGTAAAGGGCCAGAGGCAGATGAGCGCCATTATCGGCATCGCCGAAGTGGATCGCCAAATGGGGGCGCTGCCGGTTTCGCGCCGCGTGCGTCAGGAGGCTTTCCATGCGTCTGAATCCCTTCAGTAGGGTCTATCTCACCGACCCGGCTGGCGTGTGGCGGCGCATTCTCGACGATCCCGACGGCGCGCACTACGCCGAAGATCTGGACCTGTGGTTGATCAGCAGACACGCACACGTCCGGCGTGCCCTCGCCGACGCCGCGACATTCGCCAATGCCCTCACCCTCGTTCCGGTCTACGAGGTCTGCCCGGCGGCACTGAGCGTGATCATGCAGATCGACGCGCCACCCACGACGGCCGCCGCGGACCCACCGACGCACCCACGCACCCGCCGGGCCCTGCGGGCGACCTTCGCGAACACCGCCGAGCGGGTCGAGGCCGAGTACGGGGTGATCGTCCGGCGAAGGGTCGAGCAGCTGGTGTCCCGTCTCGCCGCCCGTCAGGGCGAGCAGGTCGACCTGATCCCGGACTTCGCGACCGAGCTTCCCCTGCTGGTGGTCCTGGACATCCTCGGGGTGCCCGACGCGGACATCGGGCGGATCCGGAGCTGGGCGGACGGCCAGATCGCCCTCATCTGGGGGCAGCCCGACCCGGCCGAGCAGGTACGCCTGGCGCAGGGCCTGCTGGAGTTCTGGCACTACTGCGAAGAGCTGGTCCGCCGGCGGGTGGACAGTGGACAGCAGGGCGACGACTTCATCAGCCGGGCCCTGACCTACCGCGACGACGACGACAGCGTCCTGACGGTGCCCGAGGTGGCGAGCCTTGCCTTCAACCTCCTGGTCGCGGGGCACGAGACCACCGCCGGGTTGCTCGCCCACGCTCTCGACCAGGCCCTGTCCGATCCCCGGCGG
>NZ_JAGPXZ010000312.1:0-6610 GCF_018070305.1 Micromonospora sp. M51
GGACGATGCGGACCCGGACGATGGCCTCCGTGCGGCGGCCCACGGGCTGGATCGGCCGGTCACCTCGAGGCGCGCGGGCGACGGGCGCCGGCGCCTCGGTGGCCTCGGGGGCTTCCGGGGCGACCTCGGTCTCGATGATGTCGGTCATGCTGCTTCCTTCGCCCGCGCTCACTGCGCGATCTGCTTGATCTCGAACGGCACCGGCTGCTGCGCGAGGTGCGGGTGCTCGGCACCGGCGTAGACCTTCAGCTTCTTGATCAGCTGACGGCCGAGCTTGTTGTGCGGGAGCATCCCCTTCACAGCCAGCTCGATGGCCCGCTCGGGACGCTTGGTCAGCAGCTCGTCGTAGCCGACCTGCTTCAGACCACCCGGGTAACCGGAGTGGCGGTAAGCGACCTTGGTCTGGCGCTTGTTGCCGGTCAACGCAACCTTGCCCGCGTTCACGATGACGACAAAGTCGCCCGTGTCGACGTGCGGCGCGAAAGTCGGCTTGTGCTTACCACGCAGCAACGTGGCGGCGTGGGTGGCCAGGCGGCCCAGCACGACATCAGAGGCGTCGATGACGTGCCACTGACGCTCGATCTCACCCGGCTTCGGGCTGTACGTACGCACAGGTCTACCTTGTCTCGTCGTCGGTCTGGGGTCGCGCGCCGAGGTGACCAGAGTTAGCAGGCCGGACCAGCGCGCACGAACGACCAAGCGTACCTGATGGGGCACGCCTCTGGATGTCGTACAACAGCAGGCAACGATACCCGGCGCCCCGTCCGCAGGTCAAAACGGGGGTACGGTCCCGCACGATGACGCGCCGAGGGTGGCTCAGCTCACACGTTGGCGAGACGGCCGGCCCTCGGCCGACGGTAGACGACCCAGGTGGCCGCGAAGCACAACGCGTACCAGCCGATGAAGGCCAGGTAGGCGGCGTCGGCGTTGCCCGAGCTGAGGAACGACTGGCGGAACGCGATGTTGACCAGCACGCCACCGGAGGCCCCGATCGCACCCGCGATGCCGATCAACGCGCCGGTCATCCTTCGGGCCCACCGCGCGGCCGCCTCCGGATCGCGCTGGCCGCTGGCCATCGAATCCGCCGCCCGGGCCCGGAAGATCGCCGGGATCATCTTGTAGGTGGAGCCGTTGCCGATGCCGGAGAAGACGAAGAGGGCGAGGAACCCCGCCAGGTAGAGCCCGAACGAGCGCTCCCGGGCGGCGTACAGCACGGTGCTCGCGCCGGCCGCCATCGCGACGAAGTTCCAGAAGGTCACCCGGGCACCGCCCAACCGGTCGGCGAGGTGCCCGCCCAGCGGCCGGATCAGCGAGCCGATCAGCGGGCCCAGGAAGGTCAGCCAGGCGGCGTCGACAGGGGTGGGGAACCGCTCGGCGAACTGGAGCTGAAGCACCTGACCGAAGGCGAAACCGAAGCCGATGAACGAGCCGAAGGTGCCGATGTAGAGCAGCGACATCACCCAGGTGTGCGGGTCGCGGGCCGCCTCGCGCAACGCCCCCGGCTCGTTGCGCGCCCCGGGCACGGTGTCCAACCAGCGGGCCGCCGCCAGCGCGGCCAGCACGATCAGCGGCAGGTAGACGGCCGGCACCAACCGGGGGTACGCGGCGCCCGCGGTGGCGAGGACCGCCAGGCCGACCAGTTGCACGGCGGGTACGCCCAGGTTGCCGCCGCCGGCGTTGAGCCCGAGCGCCCGCCCCTTGAGTCGCTGCGGGTAGAACAGGTTGATGTTCGCCATCGAGGAGGCGAAGTTGCCGCCGCCGACCCCGGTGAGGCAGGCGAGCACCATCAGCGTGGAGTAGGACACCCCGGGTTCCAGCAGTACCGTCATCGGCACCGCGGGCACCAGCAACAGCAGTGCGCTGATGATCGTCCAGCGTCGTCCGCCGAAGCGGGCCACCGCCAGCGTGTACGGCAGCCGCAGCACCGCGCCCAGTGCGGCCGGCACGGCGGTGAGCAGGAACTTGCCGGCCGGATCGATGCCGTACGCGGGGCCGAGGAAGAGCACGGTGACCGACCAGAGGCTCCACACCGAGAAGCCGACGTGCTCCGCGAAGATCGAGACCCAGAGGTTGCGTCGGGCGATCGGCGCGCCGGTGGTCTGCCAGAAGTCCGGGTCCTCGGGGCGCCAGTCGTGCAGCGGTTGCCGGCGACCGGTGACGGCAGGCGGCTCGGCGGTGACTGCGGTGCTGGTGAGCGTGCTCACGGCGGCTCCTCCTCGTCGATGTGACGAGGGGAAACGCTAGGAACGCCGGGTTACCTGGCAGTGCCCGTCGCGGGTCGGGCCGGAAACGGGGATCGCACCACGGGCCGGCGGCGGTGGTGAGCACGCGGTGGTGAGCACGCGGTGGTGAGCACGCCACCGGGCCACGTGCTCAGAGCTGTTGGAGAATGCGCAGCGCGCGGCCGACCCGGAGCATGGTGTCGGCGTCGGCGACGTCCACGCACCCGGTGAACCACTTCTTCATCGGTGAGGAGATCCGGTCGGGCATCACCACGTACCGGCCCATCGGCACGGCGAGCGGTGAGTCCCGCAGCAGCGACTCCTCGACCACCTCGACGACGATCACGATGGGTACGTCTGTGGAGTTGTAGACGTCCGAGCTGATCACCAGGCCGAGGCGTTCCCGGGCGCCCTCGATGCGCCAGATCTCACCCCTACGCAGCACGCGGCCGTCCGTCGGAGAACAGGTCGTTGACCATGCCCACCTCGCGGGCGTCGGCGAGGGCGGCGGACTCCAGATCCAGGCTGGCGCGGCCCACGGCGGCGGCGTGCGCGGTGAAGACCTCGCGCAGCGCCTTCTCCCGGGCGGCCTGGTCCATCCACGCGGAGAGCGACAGCCCTTCGCGCTTGGCGAACCGCCGCGCCTCCTCGATCGTCTCGTCCGTGAACGAGAGAGTCACCTTGGCAGTCATGCCAAGCAGATTACCCAGCGGTGTGACCGACAGTCATCCCGGCGCTCACCGGCTCGCTCCCGGGCGACGAAAGGCACATTCCGCCGAGGCTCACCCGGCCCGACCACCGAACACCGCGAAACGCCACTCCTTGAAGTAGCAGTCGACGTCGACCAGGCCCGCCTCGGCGAGCCACCGGCACTGGTCGGCCACGGTCGCCGGGCGGTCGTGGCGCATCCGCTCCCGGGACCCCGCGATCTCGTCGGGGGACGCACCCAGCTCCGTGATCCGCTCCAGCCACACCTCGTCGTAGCGCCGGTCCAGTTCCGGGGTCGGGCCGGCGACCTGCTCGGCGTTGACGAACACCCCGCCCGGCGCCAGCGCGGCGGCGGCCCGCCGGTAGAGCGCGCGCTTGCCGCCGTCGTCCAGGTGATGGATCGCCAGGGCGCTGACCACCGCGTCGTACCGGCCGGGCGGCAGCTCGTCGGCCACGTCCGCCCGGACCGCGAGGTGCGGCACGGACCGCGCGGCCAACTGGTCGGTGGCGCGGGCGAGCATCGCCGGGGCTCCGTCCACCACTGTCAGCCGGACTCCGGGCACCGCCGTGGCCAGCAGCAGCGAGAGCAGGCCGGTGCCCGCGCCCAGATCCAACACCTCCGGGGTACGCCCGGCGGCGAGCGAGGCGCGCAGCGGCGGCGCGGCCACCTGGACGGCGGTGCCGTAGAAGGCGTCGAAGCAGGGCACCAGCCGCCTGCGCGCCTCGTCGTAGGTGCCGGCCACCGCGTCGAAGGCGTCCGTCACGCCCATCGCAGCCTCCCAGAGTATGAGACAGATTTCCCACATTATAAGCGGTACGCGATGAACGACGCTGACCCTGAGCACACCGAAAGGACGACCCGGGTGAGCACGTGCAAGACAAGCCGCCCGATCGGAAGCGCGCGCCGGAAATCGAACCGACGCCCGAACCGAAAGCCGAACCGAGGCCGACTTGCGCTGACGGTCCCCGCGAGATGAGGCGCGCTGCCGCTTTGGAGCTGATGTCGCGAACGAGTCAACCGCCGCTGTCGTCAGCGGTTCAGCTCCACACGTCAGCGGTTCAGCTCCACAGACTCCGACTCGCACCCTCCAACGCGCCCGCTGCCCATGTGCGGTGTGAGCCCCACTTGACAGGACCGAAACAGAAGGGACCCGGACCGGAAACCGCCCGACGGCACGCTTTCCCGACATGACAGACGGTGCACGGTCGGCAACTCCACCGGGGCTGACGCCCCGGGAAGTGGCGACGCACTGCCCGTACTGCGCACTGCAGTGCGGAATGACGCTACGCGCGGGCGACACCGGGGTGACCGTCCACCCGCGCCAGTTCCCCACCAATCGGGGCGGGCTCTGCCAGAAGGGTTGGACGGCCGCCGAACTGCTCGACCACCCGGACCGACTGACCACCCCGCTGGTGCGCGACCCGGCCACCGACACACTGCAACCGGCAAGCTGGGACACCGCGCTCGACCGGGTGGTCGCCGGCATCCGCGCCGTCCAGGCCGACGCCGGTCGGGACGCGGTCGCCGTCTTCGGCGGTGGCGGCCTGACCAACGAGAAGGCGTACGCGTTGGGGAAGTTCGCCCGGATCGGGCTGCGGACCCGGCACATCGACTACAACGGACGGTTCTGCATGTCCTCGGCGGCAGCCGCCGGGATGCGCGCCTTCGGCATCGATCGTGGGCTGCCGTTCCCACTCGCCGACCTGGGCCGGGCCGACACACTGCTGCTGGTCGGGGCGAACCCGGCGGAGACCATGCCGCCGTTGGTGCGGTGGCTCACCGAGCAGCGCGGCAACGGCGGGAAACTGATCGTCGTCGACCCCCGGGTCACCGCCACCGCCCGCCAGGCCGACCTGCACCTGCAACCACTGCCGGGCACCGACCTCGCGGTGGCCAACGCGCTGCTGCACATCGCGCTCACCGAGGGGTGGGTCGACCGGGCGTACGTCGCCGAGCGCACCACCGGATTCGACGCGGTCCGCCGCGGCGTCGCCGCCTGGTGGCCGGCCCGCGCGGAACAGCTGTCCGGGGTGCCGGTGGCCGACCTGGAGGCGACCGCCCGCGCGCTGGGCACCGGCGGTCGGGTGATCATCCTGACCGCGCGCGGCGCCGAGCAGCACGCCAAGGGGGTGGACACCGTCACCGCGTACGTCAATCTCGCCCTCGCCCTCGGTCTGCCCGGCCGCGACGGTTCGGGGTACGGCTGCCTCACCGGCCAGGGCAACGGCCAGGGCGGCCGGGAACACGGGCAGAAGGCCGACCAGCTCCCCGGCTACCGCAAGATCGACGACCCGGCGGCCCGGGAACACGTGGCCGGGGTCTGGGGCGTACCGGCCGACGAGCTGCCCGGCCCGGGGGTGCCGGCGTACCAACTGCTCGACGCGCTGGGCACCCCGGGCGGGCCGCGCGCGTTGCTGGTGTTCGGGTCCAACCCGGTGGTCTCGGCACCCCGGGCGGCCCGGATCGAGGGCCGGCTGCGCGACCTGGACCTGCTGGTCGTCGCCGACCTGCTGCTCTCCGAGACGGCCGCGTTGGCGGACGTGGTGCTGCCCACCGCGCAGTGGGCCGAGGAGGACGGCACCATGACCAACCTGGAGGGTCGGGTGCTGCGTCGGCGCGCACTACGGCCACCCCCGCCCGATGTCCGGACCGACCTGGCCATCATCGCCGGCCTGGCGGCGCGGCTGGCAGTCGCCGAAGCGACCGACACCGCGCCGGCCGGCACGGCGCCGACAACCACCAGGACGCCCGGCACCGCACCGGCCGGCACCGCACTGGCAAGCACCAGGACGCCCGGCACCGCACCGGCACCCGCCGAGACGGCCGGGCGACCGGAGGCTGCCGTCTCGGCGGGGCGTTTTCCCCCCGACCCGGCGGCCGTCTTCCCCGAGCTGCGCCGCGCCTCCGCGGGCGGGGCCGCCGACTACGCCGGCATCAGCTGGGACCGGATCGACGCCGACGACGGCCTCTACTGGCCCTGCCCGACCGAGGACGGGCCGGACACGCCACGACTCTTCGCCGACCGGTTCGCCACCCCGGACGGCCGGGCCCGCTTCCACGCCGTCGACCATCGGCCGGCCGCCGAACAGGTCTGCGCCACGTATCCGCTGCACTTCACCACCGGTCGGGTGCTCGCGCAGTACCAGTCGGGAACCCAGACCCGACGGGTGGCCGCGCTGCGCCGCGCCGCGCCGGAGGCGTTCGTCGAACTGCACCCCGACCTGGCCGCCCGGTTGGGCATCGACGACGGCGACCCCGTGCGGGTCACCTCGCGCCGAGGTGAGTTCCGCGCCCCGGCCCGACTCAGCGCCGGGATCCGACCGGACACCGTGTTCGCCCCGTTCCACTACGCGGGGGCGGAACGCGCCAACTCGGTGACCAACGACGCCGTTGACCCGATCTCCGGGATGCCCGAGTTCAAGATCTGCGCCGTCCGGGTGGAGAAGGCATGACCGCCCGGGTGGTCATCGTCGGCAACGGAATGGCGGGCGCGCGCCTCGCCGGTGAGCTGCACGCCCGGGAGGGAGACCGGAAGGTCACGGTGCTCGGGGCCGAGCCGCACCGCGCGTACAACCGGATCCTGCTCTCCACCCTGCTGGCCGGCCGGATCGGCGAGCCGGACGTGGAGCTGACCGAAGCCGCCGGGCACGGCGTCGACCTGCGCAGCGGCGTACCGGTG
>NZ_JAGPXZ010000313.1:0-6581 GCF_018070305.1 Micromonospora sp. M51
CGGGTCGAGCGGTACACCACCGGCCGGCACGTCGATGGTGTGCTCTTCGCGTCGCTGCACGGTGCCGACCCGTTGCCCGGCACACTGGCCCGGCTCGGCATCCCGGTGGTGGTCAGCGGCCGGCCCCTCGGCGACGTGCCCGTCCCGTACGTCGACGTCGACCACGTGGCCGGGGTGACAGCAGCCGTCCGATACATGATCGACAGCGGTCGCCGACGGATCGCGACCATCGCCGGCCCACAGGACATGGTCGCCGGGATCGAACGGCTCAGTGGCTACCGCAGCACCGTCGCCGACGCGGGGCTGCCCGAGTTGGTCGCCATCGGTGACTTCACCCGGGAGTCCGGTTCGGCGGCGATGCGGCGCCTGCTCACCGAGCACCCCGACCTGGACGGCGTCTTCGCCGCCTCCGACCTGATGGCGCACGCCGCCCTGCGGACCCTGCGCGAGGCCGGTCGGCGGGTGCCCGAGGACGTGGCGGTGGCCGGCTTCGACGACATCGAGGACGGCAGGTTCGCCATCCCGGCCCTGAGCACCGTCGCCCCGGACAAGGAGCAGATCGCCCGGCTGGCCGTCCAACTCCTCGCCGACCGCCTGACCGGCAACCCCACCCTCCCCACCCGCCACCTGAAGGCCCCGTACCGCCTCCACCTCCGCGAATCCACCAGGGTGAGCCGGCGTGGGTCAGTCGAAGAAGCGCGCTAGGTGGGATTGGGGCGCCGGGTCGGCGTCCGGGGGGAGGGGGGTCAGGTCGGCGAAGATCGAGGCGCCGTCGCAGCCGGCGTGCAGTGGGTACCAGCGCGGGGTGCCCGGGGGCCGGAGCTGGCAGATCCCCTTGAACGTCTGCACGTCCATCAGCCGCACGTGGGTCGGGTCGGCCACCGCGTTCACATGACCCCACCAGGGACTCATCACGTGCAGCACGCCGCCGGGGCGGAGCACCCGATGACACTCGTCGACCAGCGGCAGGAAGTCGATCAGGTGCTCCAGAATGTGCACAGCGAAGAGGACGTCCACCGAGTTGTCGGCGAGCGGTAGTGAGCCGGACAGGTCCGCGACGGCGTCCACGCCGGGCGCCGGGTAGATGTCCAGCCCCAGGTTGCTCGACCACTGCTTGGTCGGCCCGCAACCGAGGTCGACGACCACCGGCGCCCGCCCGCCGATGCCGACCCGGCACCAGACGCCGTAGACCCCGGCGAGCCGCCCCACCAGGTCCCGCACCAGCCGCAGTTGGGCGGGCTCGGCCACCTCGCCGCTCAGATGGGCCACCCCCCGGTCGAAGCGCACCTCGACCGTCAGGTCCCGCAACCGCTCATCGTGGCGGACCTGGTCCGCCCATGCCTGGGCGAGGAATTCGTCGATCGCCCGCAGCCGGTCGGCCGAGGGTGGAGTCTGCGCCAAAGCGACCATTCGGGTCACCTCCCGCCGCGCGATACCCGCAATCGCGCCCGTTATGCCCCGCTCGTCCACATCGCTGCTCGCTCGGGCGAGGCCACTCACGCGCGTGTCGCGGGATGCGGGCCGGGGCCGCATCACCTCGCCGCTCACTGGGCGAGGCTGCCCACACGCGTGTCGCGAGATGCGAGCCGGGGCCGCAATCATCGTGATGCCACACCGGCATCACGATGTCTCCTTGGCATCATGCTCAACGCAGACATCGGCTTCGCGCCGGCATCGGCTTCGCGCCGCGAGTCAGCCGGAGATGGTGCGGCGTCCGCCGCGCATCCGCTGGCGGGGCGGCGGATCGGCGGGCTTCGGCCGCTTGAGGTGATAGCGGTGCAGTTCGTGGTTGCCGGGCAGGGACGGGTCCTCGCTCATCGCGACCAACTCCCAGCCCTGGTCGCCGGCCCGGTTCAGGTGGGCCAGCGAGGTGTCGCCGTAGGGCGTCACGTCGACCATCGAGCCGTCCGGGCCGTACCAGACGAAGACGACCTCCCAGCCGAGGTCGTTGGTCGCGGCCTGGCGGCGGCGGACCAGCAGGGCGTACTCCCACTTGAGCATGGCGTCATTCTCACCCCGCGCCGGCCCGCCGGCACGGATCAATCCTCGGCGATCCGCCCGCCGTCGACCCGCAGTCGCCGGTTGGTCTCGATGGCGGCCAGCATCCGCCGGTCGTGGGTGACCAGCAGCAGCGTTCCGGGATAGCTGGCCAGCGCCGATTCGAGCTGCTCGATGGCGGGCAGGTCCAGGTGGTTGGTGGGCTCGTCCAGCACCAGCAGGTTGACCCCACGGCCCTGCAGCAGGGCCAGCGCCGCCCGGGTCCGCTCACCGGGCGAGAGGGTGGCCGCAGGTCGGGGCACGTGCGCCGCGCGCAGCCCGAACTTCGCCAGCAAGGTCCGCGCGTCGGCCGGCGACAGATGGGGTACGGCCGCGTGGAACGCGTCGATCAGTGGCGCGTCGCCGAGGAACAACCCACGGGCCTGGTCCACCTCGCCCACCACCACACCGGGCCCGAGCGAGGCGGTGCCCTCGTCCAGCGGCAGCCGTCCGAGCAGCGCGGCCAGCAGGGTGGACTTGCCCGAGCCGTTGGCCCCGGTCACCGCGACCCGGTCCGCCCAGTCGATCTGGAGGTCCACCGGGCCGAGGGTGAAGCCACCCCGACGTACCACCGCCCCGCGCAGCGTGGCCACGACGGCGCCGGCGCGGGGCGCGGCGGCGATCTCCATCCGCAGCTCCCACTCCTTGCGGGGCTCCTCGACCACGTCGAGCCGTTCGATCAGCCGTTCGGTCTGCTTGGCCTTGGCGGCCTGCTTCTCGCTCGACTCGCTGCGGAACTTACGGCCGATCTTGTCGTTGTCGGTGGCCTTGCGGCGGGCGTTCTTCACGCCCTTCTCCATCCAGCCACGCTGGGTGCGGGCCCGAGCCTCCAGTCCGGCCTTCGTGTCGGCGTACTCCTCGAAGTCCGCGCGGGCGTGCCGACGGGCCACCTCGCGCTCCTCCAGGTAGGCCGCGTAACCACCGCCGTAGTGATTGACCTGCTGCTGCGGCAGGTCCAGCTCCAGCACCCGGGTCACCGTGCGGGTGAGGAACTCCCGGTCGTGGCTGACCAGCACCGTGCCGGCCCGCAGCCCGGTGACGAACTCCTCCAGCCGTTCCAACCCGGCCAGGTCCAGGTCGTTCGTCGGCTCGTCGAGCAGGAACACGTCGTACCGGCTGAGCAGCAGCGACGCCAGCCCGGCGCGAGCCGCCTGGCCGCCGGAGAGCCCGGTCATCGGATGGTCCAGGTCGACGGCGAGCCCCAGGTCGGCGCTCACCTGCTCGGCGCGTTCGTCCAGGTCCGCGCCGCCCAGGGCGAGCCAGCGCTCCAACGCGTCGCCGTACGCGTCGTCCGCGCCCGCCGCCCCGGCGGTCAGCGCCTCGGTCGCCGCGTCCAGTGCCGCCTGCGCGCCGGTCACCCCGGTCCGGCGGGCCAGGAAGTCGCGGACCGTCTCGCCCGGCCGCCGCTCCGGCTCCTGTGGCAGGTGTCCGACGCTCGCGGTGGGTGGGCTGAGCCGCACGCTGCCGGCCTCGACCGGCAACAACCCGGCGAGGGTACGCAGCAGCGTCGACTTGCCGGCCCCGTTCGGCCCGACCAGCCCCACCACGTCGCCGGGGGCGACCACCAGGTCCAATCCGGCGAAGAGTTGGCGGTCGCCGTGCCCGGCGGCCAGGTCCTTGACGATCATCGTGGCGCTCATCAGGACGGCAGCCTATCCGGCCGCCCGCATGCCAACCGCCGGCAGCGGGCAGACTCAACGACGTGGTGACCACACTGGCGATCGACTGCGGCGGCGGGGGCATCAAGGCGTCCGTGCTCGACGAGGCGGGAACGATGCGGGCCCGGCCGTTGCGGGTGCCCACTCCGTACCCTCTGCCGCCCGCGTTGTTTGTCCGGACCCTGCTGGATCTGGGCGGGCGCCTGCCGACGGCGGACCGGCTCACGGTCGGCGTACCCGGGATGATCCGGCACGGGGTGGTGGTGAGCACCCCGCACTACGTCACCCGCAACGGCCCCCGCACCCGGATCGACCCGGACCTGCTCGCCGAGTGGTCCGGCTGGGACGCGCGGGGGGCGCTGGCCGACGCGTTCGGGGTGCCGGCGCTGGTGCTCAACGACGCCGAGGTGCACGGCGCCGGGGTGGTCGCCGGCACCGGTTGCGAGCTGGTGCTGACCCTGGGAACGGGGCTGGGCAGCGCGCTCTTCGACGGTGGGGTGCTCGCACCGCACCTGGAGCTGTCGCACGCGCCGGTGCGCTGGGGCACCACCTACGACACGTACGTCGGCGAGCCGGAACGTCGACGGCTCGGCGACGCCTTCTGGTCCCGGCGGATCCGGCAGGTGGTGGACGGGCTCCGCCCGGTGTTCCGCTGGGACCGGCTCTACCTGGGCGGGGGCAACTCCCGACTGATCCGGCCCGAGCAGCTGGCCCGGATGGGCGACGACGTGGTGGTGGTGCCGAACACCGCCGGGATCGTCGGCGGCGTCCGCGCCTGGGAGCTCTCCGCCGGACGCCGGGACGCCCGCACCTGACCCTTCGGCGGCACTGGGCGGCCGTAACTGGCCCGATCTCGACCCCGGGAACAGTCGCCAAACTTCCAGTGTTGTGCCAGCGTCGGAACAGGTGACGGCGCGACCCGAGGAGGTGGCAGATGGATCTTCTGGCGGACTACCGGCGGGCGACCATGTTCTTCGAAACCGGTGACCCCAGCGGGGCAGCCCGACTGCTGGAGCCGATCATCGACGCCGAACCCGGCAACGCGGCGGTTCGGCAGTTGCTGGCCCGGGCGTACTTCCAGTCGGCCCAGCTCACCCGGGCCGAGGAGCACCTGCGCGAGCTGATCGAGCGGGATCCCAGCGACCACTACGCACACCACGTGCTCGGTCGGACGCTGGAACGGCTCAACCGGCACAACGACGCGCTGCGGCACCTGCGCATCGCCGCCGCGATGTACGCGGCCAACGACGACTACCGGACCGCGCTGGAGCGGGTGGAGACCCGCCTGGGCGGCAGGCGCTGAGCCTGACCCGGTGACGAGTGCGGGGGCGGTCCCACGGGGCCGCCCCTTCGTCGTCGGACGACCCGGCGGACGTGCCTAGGATGGCGGACATGGGACCTGACCGGCCGGGGGCTGCGGCATGAAGCTCAAGCTGGACCTGCACGAGATCTTCAACAAGGGCCACGACATCGACCGCGCCCTGCGCGGGATCATGGACGAGGCGGTGGCGAAGAAGGCCACCCTCGTCGAGATCATCCCGGGTAAGGGGTCCGGCCAGCTCAAGAAGCGGGTGCTGCGGTTCCTCGACCAGAAGGACGTCAAGCAGCTCTACCACCGGGTGGAGAAGGACTCGAAGAACTTCGGCCGCCTCTTCGTCCACTTCCGCTGGAAATAGCGCCCACATGACCTCTGAACTGCGGCTCCGGTCGCTTCCAGGGCCGTTGAACCATGATCATGCCGTGTCCAGGCCGTCAAGGGCTTGCGGAACATCTTTGCCGGGCTGGTGTCCGCCGAGTGCCTTATCGATGGCCCGGCGGGTGCGATCCTCGCTGGCCGGCAGCAGGTGGGTGTAGGTCCGGAGGGTGAAGCCCGGGTCCGCGTGGCCCAGGTAGGCCGACAGAGCCTTGATGCTCTCTCCGGCGTCCAGGAGGACCGAGGCGTAGGTGTGCCGCAGGACGTGCATCCCGTTGTGCCGACCATCGGGGATGCCGGTCGTCCGGATCGCGGGCTTCCAGACACCGGAGTTGAACATCGAGCGGGACAGCGCCAGACCGGCGGGTGTCGTCAGGTACAGCTCGACGGTTCGCGGCTCGCCGGTCAGCGTCTCCCACGGCAGGGTCACCGGGACCGGCGGGCAATCCCGCGCGTGTTGCTTGAGCCTGCCGGCTACGGAGTCGGGCAACGGAACCTCACGGGACTTGCCGCCCTTCGGCGGGGCGAAGATCAGCGAACCCCGAACCAACTTGATCTGCCGAGTGATATGCAGGACCGGACGAGTCGGGTCGAGATCCCCGGGACTGACCGCGAAGATTTCACCCTGCCGTAGGCCGCATCCTGCGCCCAGGTCCACCGCGATCCGGTACCGGGGGCGCACGTTCTTCCGAAACGCAGTCAACCGGGTGACCGGCCACGGCACCACCTTGGTCGGAGCGGGTTTCGGCCGGCGAATGCTCTTGACCGCGAACGGGTTGCTAACGATCTTCTTGTCGTCCACCGCCGCGTTGAGAATCATCGACACGTCAGTGAAGAGGACCCGGCGGTAACCCACCGACAGCCCTTTCTCCTGGATCTTCCGCGCCCACTCCCGAATCGTCGTCGGCTGAATGGACGCGATCGGCCTGTGCCCGATGACCGGGTACACGTGCAGCCGGAGTTCGTATTCGATGCGGTCGCGGGTGAGCACGTCGGTGGTCGCGGCAGCGAGCCATTCGTCGGCGTACTGCTTAAAGGTCGTGCGGCCGGCGTCGGGGTCGACGTAGGTGCCCTTGAGGATGTCGGCCTGGACGTTGGCGAGGACCGCCTGTGCGTCGCGCTTCTTCTTGTCGGGGAACGACTGCGATTTTTCTTTGCCGTCCGGGGCAAGGTACCGGACGCGGTCGAGCGTC
>NZ_JAGPXZ010000314.1:0-6571 GCF_018070305.1 Micromonospora sp. M51
GTCGGTCACGGCATGCAGGACGCCGCCAAGACCATGGGCATCGTGGTGCTGGCGCTCTACACCGGTGGTTTCCAGGAGAGCAAGACGCACATCCCGGGCTGGGTGTTCTGGACCTCGGCGACGATGCTGGCCCTCGGCACGTACGCCGGTGGTTGGCGGATCATCCGCACCCTCGGCCGCAAGATCATCGACTTGGGGCCGCCGGAGGGCTTCGCCGCCGAGACCGTCGCCAGCGCGGTGCTCTACTTCAACGCCCTGGTGCTGAAGGCGCCGATCTCCACCACCCACACCATCACCTCGGCGATCATGGGTGTCGGCGCGACCAAGCGACTCTCCGCGGTTCGCTGGAACGTGGCCGGCAACATCGTGCTGGCCTGGATCATCACGTTCCCGGCCGCCGCACTGATCGCGTGCCTGACCTACCTGCTGGTCCGGCCGCTGTTCGGCTGAGCGCACGAAAGGGCCCCCGGTCACGGTCTCGCCGTGGCCGGGGGCCCTTTGCCTGTTCAGACGTACCGGACGCCGATCTGCTCGCGGACCGTGTCCAGCAGGGCCATCACCTCAAGGGTGGTGGCATGCGGCACCACCGGGCTCTCGGTCAGGCCGGCGGCCAGGCAGCGCTGCACCTCGATCGCCTCGTACTGGTAGCCGTTGCCGGCCTCGTCCGCTGTGAACGTCTCCGGCTCGGCGCCGGCCCGGTGCAGTGTGAACGAACCCGGTCGGAAGAACGGCTCCGGCACGTCGATCCGCCCCAGGGTGCCCGTGATCGAGGCGGTCTGCCCGCTCAACCCGACCATGCCGCAGCTCAACGTCGCCAGCGCTCCGGTGTCGTAGCCGAACAGCATGCCGGTGTTCTCGTCCGTCCCCTCCGGGCCGAGCTGCGCCCAGGACCGGATGTGCTGCGGCACGCCGAGCAGCAGGTGGGCCAGGCTGATCGGGTAGATCCCCAGGTCCAACAGGGCGCCTCCGCCCAGCGCCGGGTTGCGCATCCGGTGCTCCGGCGGGAACGGCCCGGCCACCCCGAAGTCGGCCCGGACGCCGCTCACCGTGCCGATCGCCCCGTCCGCGATCAGCTCGACCATCCGCAGGATCATCGGGTTCAGCCGCATCCACATGGCCTCCATCAGGAAGACCCCGGCGGCGCGGGCGGTGTCCACCAGCTCGGTGCTGGTGGCCAGGTCGAGGGTGAACGGCTTCTCCAGCAGCACTGCCCGCCCGGCGGTCAGGCAGGTCATCGCCGCCTCGTAGTGCGCGGAATGCGGGGTCGCCACGTAGATCGCGTCCAGCTCCGGGTCGGCGGCCAACTCCACCCAGGAGCCGTAGGCGCGCTTCGCGCCGTACGTGTCAGCGAAGCGCTGTGCGCTCTGCGCGGCGCGGGAACCGACCGCCACCAACTCGGCGTCCGGCACCAGCCGGAGGTCTTCGGCGAAACGGCTGGCGATGTGGCCGGTGGCCAGGATGCCCCAACGAGTCATGCCGAAACGCTAACCGAGCCAGCTGAACCTCCCGCTGCCCGGCCCGCTGCCCGGTCTGCGGCCCTGCTGCCACACCCCGACCCGACGCCTCGGGCCTGACGGCCTGACGAGCGTGATGCCTCTGAGGCATTTTGATGCCTCAGAGTCATCCCGCTCAAATCGTCGACCGAGCCACCGCTCATCGCCCCAGCGCGCGGCCGGCGTTCCGCTGTCGGGAACTAGGCTCGCGGCATGACGATCGACAGTGCCGGCTTCGCCGCCCCGGCAGCCCTGGTCGAGCACGCCCGCCGGTTCCAGGCCGAGGGTGGCACCCCGGCCACGCCGCGGGTCGCGGCCACCGAGCTGCGGCTGCGCCCGACCGATGCCGACTTCGAGGTGTACGTCATCCGCCGGGTCGCCGCGATGACGTTCGGCGGGATGTACGCCTTCCCCGGCGGCGGGGTGGACCGCTCCGACTCGGAGGCGCACCTGGACTGGGCGGGGCCGACACCGGGCGAGTGGGCGGGCCGGCTCGGCGTGGCTTCGGACGCCGCGCAGGCGGTGGTCTGTGCCGCCGCGCGGGAGGTCTTCGAGGAGGCGGGTGTGCTGCTCGCCGGCCCGAACCGGGAGACCGTGGTGGGCGACGTCAGCGGCGACGACTGGGAGGCGGCCCGGCAGGACCTGGAGGGTCGCCGGCTGGGCTTCGCCGCGCTGCTCGCCGACCGGCAGCTCACCCTCCGGTCGGACCTGCTGCTGCCGTGGAGCCGGTGGATCACTCCGGAGTTCGAGCCGCGGCGCTTCGACACGTACTTCTTCGTGGCCCTGCTGCCGGCGGGGCAGCGGACCCGCGACGTCTCCGGCGAGGCCGACCACACCCTGTGGATCCGGCCGGCGGACGCGCTGGCCCGCGCGCGGGCCGGGGAGCTGACCATGCTGCCACCGACAATGGTCACGCTGGCCCAGGTGGCGGCGGCCGGCGACCTGGCCGGTGTGGCGCGGGCGGCGGCCGACCGGGACGCCGCCACCCCGATCACCCCGCGCCTGGACCTCCCCCCGAACGGCGAACCCCGCTTCGTCCTCGCCTGACCCGCACCGCTCGCGTCCCGCCCCTCAGCCAAGATCGCGACCCGCACCGCTCGCGTCCCGCGCCTCAGCCAAGATCGCGCTCGAACAGGGAAGTAGTGGCCTCACGGCGCGCCGAGACCACTACAACCAGGATCGAGCGCGATCTTGGCAGGTTCCTCGTGGAGCGGGAACCGGCGGCTCAGCCGAAGCGGCCGGTGATGTAGTCCTCGGTCTTCTTCACGCTCGGGTTGCTGAAGATCTTCTGGGTGTTGTCGTACTCGATCAGCCGGCCCGGGTCGCCGGTCTTCTCGATCGAGAAGAAGGCGGTCCGGTCCGACACCCGCGCGGCCTGCTGCATGTTGTGCGTCACGATGATGATCGTGAACTTGTCCTTGAGCTGGAACATCAGGTCCTCGATCGCCAGCGTGGAGATCGGGTCCAGGGCGGAGCACGGCTCGTCCATCAGCACGACCTGCGGCTCGACAGCGATGGTCCGGGCGATGCAGAGCCGCTGCTGCTGACCGCCGGAGAGGCCCGCGCCGGGCTTGCCCAGCCGGTCCTTGACCTCGCCCCACAGGTTCGCGGCGCGCAGGGCCTTCTCGGCCGCGTCCTCCAGGATCGACTTCTTGCGGACCCCGTTGAGCTTCAGCCCGGCCACCACGTTCTCGAAGATGCTCATGGTGGGGAACGGGTTCGGCCGCTGGAAGACCATGCCGATCGTGCGCCGGACCGCCGTGACGTCCACGTCCCGGTCGTAGATGTCCTGGTCGTCGATGGTCAGGCTGCCCTCGACCCGGGCCCCCGGCAGCACCTCGTGCATCCGGTTGATCGACCGCAGGAACGTCGACTTGCCGCAGCCGGACGGCCCGATGAGGGCGGTGACCGTCTTCGGCTCGACCGTCAGGTTGATGTTCTCGATCGCCTTGAAGCCCCCGTAGTACGCGGTGACGTTCGTGGCGGAGACGCGCTTGGCCATGGTGGTACCTCCGGGGTTCATCGGCTGAGCCTGTTGCGACGGGCCAGCAGCTTCGCCGCGATCGTCAGGATGAGCACGAGGGCGACCAGGGTGAGTGCCGCGGTCCACGCCCGTGCCGGGGCGTACTTCGACGCGTCGCCGGCCTGCTGGTAGACGAAGAGGGACAGCGACGACTGGTTGTTCTCGAAGGGGTTGGTGTTGATCGCCGCGCCACCGCCGGCGACCAGCAGCACCGGCGCGGTCTCACCGGCCGCGCGGGCGATGGCGAGCATGACGCCGGTGACGATGCCGGGCAGCGCCGTCGGCAGCACCACCCGCAGGATGGTCTTCCACTTGGGTACGCCGAGCGCGTACGCGCCCTCGCGCAGTGGCGCCGGTACGAGGCGGAGCATCTCCTCGGTGGACCGGACGATGGTGGGCAGCATGAGCACGCTCAGCGCGAGCGCGGCGGCGAAGCCGGAGAAGCTGGGCCGACCGTCGTTGAACCACGGCGACACGATCAGCACCCAGAACGCCAGCACGAAGAGGCCGGAGACGATCGACGGGATGCCGGTCATCACGTCCACGAAGAACCGGATCGCGAAGGCGAACTTGCCCCGCCCGTACTCGACGATGTAGATCGCGCAGAGCACGCCGAGCGGGACGGTGATCAGGGTGGCGATACCAACCTGCTCCAGGGTGCCGACGATCGCGTGGTACGCGCCGCCGTTGGCGTCCCGGGCCCCGATGTTGTTCATCGAGGTCTGGAAGAAGTTGGCGTCCAACCGGCTGGCGCCCTTGCTGACCAGCGTCCAGACCACCGACACGAGCGGCAGCACCGCCAACACGAAGGCGGAGTGGATCAGGGCGCTCCAGGTGCGGTTGCGGGCCGAGCGGCGCCCCTCGACCGCGTTGGCGGCGGTGAAGAGCCCGACCAGGTAGAGGATCGCACCGAGGACGACCACGAGGACCGGGCCGCCGACGCCGGCGCCGTAGACGATCACGGCGGAGAGCGCCAGGGCCACCACGGCGATGGCCGGGGCGGCGTACCAGGGCAGCCGCTTGGCCCGCAGCGAGTCGGGCTGGGCCGGCGGCCGGGTGCGGTGGGAGGTGGCGGTTGTGGTCATGCGGCCGACTCCGTGAACTCCCGGCGGCGGTAGATGATCGCCCGCGCGGTGATGTTGACGATCAGCGTGATGGCGAACAGCACCAGGCCGGAGGCGATCAGAGCGCCACGGCCGGTCGCGTTCGCCTCGCCGAACGCGTTGGCGATGTTGGCGGCGATGGTGTTGCCGCCGTTCTGGATCAGGTTGAACGAGATGCCGAAGGTGATGCCGAGGGTCAGTGCCAGGGCGATGGTCTCGCCGAGCGCCCGGCCGAGGCCGAGCATCATCGCGGCGATGATGCCGGGGCGGCCGTAGGGGAGCACCGCGGTGCGGAGCATCTCCCAGCGGGTGGCCCCCAGGGCGAGGGCGGCCTCCTCGTTCGCGGTGGGCGTCTGGAGGAACACCTCGCGGGAGAGCGAGGTGATGATCGGCAGCACCATGATGGCGAGCACCAGGGCGCCCAGCATGACGGACGCCCCGAAGGGGCCGTCGCCGCCGAAGAGCGGGATCCAGCCGAAGTGCTGGTTCAGCCAGACGGAGAAGTCCCGGACCGGGCTGCTGAAGACGTCCCGTCCCCAGAGGCCGAAGACCACGCTCGGCACGGCGGCGAGCAGGTCGACCAGGAAGCCGAGCGTGGTGCCCAGCCGGCGGGGTGCGTAGTGCGAGAGGTAGAGGGCGATGCCCAACGCCACCGGCACCGCCATGAGCAGTGCCAGCGCCGAGCTGAGCACGGTGCCGAAGGCGAGCGCGCCGATGCCGAACTTCGGCTGTGTCTCGTTGGGAGACCAGCCCTCGTAGGACCAGAAGTTCTCGGTGTTGGCGCGCAGGGCCGGCACCGCCTTGACGACCAGGAAGATCGCGATGGCGGCGATGATGACCAGAACGGCGGTGCCGGCGGCCAGTGTGAGACCGCGGAAGGCCCGCTCGGCGCCGAACCTACGGCTGCGCGGCAGCGCGCCGCCGCCGCCCAGCCCGGTGCCGCCCGGGGTACGGGTGCTGACTGGTGCCTCGGCCACACGCGCCGAGGCACCGGCGGGCCACTCGTGACTCTGGGTCACGCGCGTCCCGCCGGTGCCGGCGTCGGCCGAGCGGTGGGGGGTTTCACCCATCTGCTCGCTCGATTCGATTGCGGAGTGGTGTCGGTCAGGAGATGTTCTTGACTGCGGCCTCGACCTTGGTGCGGACGCTCTCCGGCAGCGGGGCGTAGCCCAGCTCGGTCATGGCAGCCTGGCCCTCGGTGCTGGCGGCGTAGCCCAGCAGACCCTTGACCAGCGGCAGCTTGTCGGCGGCGAGGCCCTTGCTGCAGACGATCTCGTACGTCGCCAGGACGATCGGGTAGGCCCCGGCCTCCTTGGTGTTGTAGTCGATCGACAGCTTGAGGTCGTCGCCCTGGCCCTCGACCTTGGCGCCGGCGATGGTCTTGCCGGCCGCCTCGGCGGTCAGCGCGGCGAACTCGCCCGCACCGTTACCGATCTTGGACATCTTCAGGCCGGCGTTCTCGGCGAACGACCACTCCATGTAGCCGATGGAGCCGTCGGCACCCTTGACCCGGCTGGCCACGCCGTCCGAACCCTTGGCGCCGGTGCCGCCCGGGGCCTTCCACGCCTTGGCCTTGCCGAAGGTCCAGTCCGCCTCGGCGGTCTTGGAGAGGAAGTTGGTGAAGTTGTCGGTGGTGCCCGACTCGTCCGAGCGGTGGACGGTCTGGATGGTGGTCGCCGGGAGCGTGGCACCCGGGTTGTCGGCCTTGATCGCGGCGTCGTCCCACTTGGTGACCGTGCCGGCGAAGATCTTCGCCAGGGTGGCCGGCTTGAGCTGGAGGTTGTCCACGCCGCTGACGTTGTAGGCGACGGCCACCGGGCCGATCACCATCGGCAGGTGGATGGCCTTGCCGCCGACGCACTTGGCGTCGGCCTGCGGCTGCTCCTCCGGCTTGAGCGCGGAGTCGGAGCCGGCGAAGTCGGCGGTCCCGGCGATGAACGCCTGAATACCGG
>NZ_JAGPXZ010000315.1:0-6562 GCF_018070305.1 Micromonospora sp. M51
TGCTAGTCGACAAGATCCACATTGGTACCACGAGAGCTACGTGGCCCGACGGCGGGCCGTCGCCGAGTGGCAGCCCACCGAAGACGCCCCACCTCCCAGCCGTCGTGCCGACTGGCGGCACCGGGTCGGGCTCCGTTCGATGGTGGCAGTCGGTCGGCCTCCGTTCGATGGTGGATGCCGGTCGGCCTCCGTTCGGCGGTGGCAGTCGGTCGGCCTCCGTTCGGCGGTGGCAGTCGGTCGGCCTATGTTCGTTGGTGGTAGTGGTTGCGGCGCGGAATCTGGTCTGGATCGAGCCAGGCCGGCGGCACGAACTCGGGGTGTCCGTTGCCGCCCATCCGGACCAACCAGTCGGTCTGGTGGATGTGCCGGTGGTGGTGGCCGCAGAGCAGCACCGCGTTGTCCAGGCTGGTCGGGCCCCCGTCGGCCCAGTGCCGGATGTGGTGGGCGGCGCACCAGCGGGGTGGCCGGTCGCAGCCGGGGAAGGCGCAGCCGCCGTCGCGCAGCACCAGGGCCCGGCGCAGCGGACCGGTGACCAGGCGACGTTGCCGCCCCACGTCGAGGACCTGACCCGCGCCGCCGAGCACGGCGGGCAGAACGGTGGCGTCACAGGCGAGCCGGCGCACCGTGTCGGGGGTGAGCCGCAGGCCGACGTCGAGAATGCCGCCACCGACCTGCCGCGCCAGCCCGTCGTAGTCGATGGTGACGACGAGTTGGGCCGGGTCGCCGCCGTTCTCGGGCAACTCGCCGGTGCGCAGCGCCAGCCGACACACGTCCGCGAGGGCGTCGTGGCGGCGCTGCCCGGCACATCGGGTGTCGTCCGGCCCGGAGGGTGCGCTCAAAGGATCGATGACGGCACGCAGCACCGCGGCGGCCTCCGCGTCGAGGGTGCCGCTGATCCGCAGCCGCCCGCCGGTCTGCTCGGAGATGGTGACGTGCCGGTCGCGGGTGGCCCGGGCGGCCTCGGCAGCCAGGGCCGCTGCGGCGGCAGCGTCGGCGAGGTCGGGAGCGACATGGTCGAGGATGCGGGTGCCGAGTTTGCGGAGCAGGGTGGGGTCGAACTGCCTGGCCCACTCGACCAGCACACCGACGGCCTTGTCGGCCACCTCGGAGCCCGCCGACGCCGTCACCGTGGCGGCCGTCTCGGCGATGACCCGGGCCTGCTCCACGCTGACCGCCCCGCTCGCCAGGGCGTCACGCACCGCGGGTGGCGCAACGTCGATCGAAGCCGCGAGGCCGACCAGCCGACGCGCGGCCGAGACATCGAGACGTAGCCGCTCGCGCAACCACACCGCTGTGGAGGACGCGCCCTGCGCCAGCGCGACGCCGCGCCCGTCCAACTCCCGGACGACCGCCAACTGCACCGCCGCCAGCCGCTGCTGCAACCGGTGCGTGGCGTCGAGCGCCGCGATGAGATCGCGCTCGGAGAGGGCCCAGGCGGCAGCGTCGGCACAGCTCACCACCGCCGCCTCGGCCCGCACCAACTCATCGATCACATACAAACTCTAGAACAGGTGTACGACAAAAATTCGGCCGTCACAGACGTGCGGAACCACCGGCGCAGGCGCCGCACGGAATGCCTGTCGCCAAGATCCGCACAACATCAGCGATGTTGCTGTCTCCCACCCACCGGAGGCAGCAACATCGGGAAAGTTGCTCGAACCTTGGCGCGACGCGGTGCAAGGCGGCGCGGAGGGCGCGGCGCAAGGCGGGGCGGCGCAAGGCCGGGGCGGCGCGCGGAAGGCCCGCTGGCCCCACCCGGGAAACCCGTCAGGGACCGTCGGGGGTGCGCTTGGCGCGGCTGGGCTGCACCCGCTTGGGTTCGCCGGGCATCTTCGGGTGGTCCGGTGGGTACGGCAGGTCGCCCTGGCCGGCGGCGGCGTCGCGCTCGGCCCACTCCAGCAGCGGGGTGATGTCCCATGGTGTGTCGTCGATGCCGGCGTGCGGGTCACTGCGCTCGGCGAGCCGCGCCGGGACGGTGCGCAGGTCGAAGTCGTCCGGGTCGACGTCGGGCAGCTCGTCCCAGGTGACCGGGGTCGAGACGGTGGCCCGCGCGTTGGCCCGCAGCGAGTACGCGCAGGCGATCGTCCGGTCCCGCGCCATCTGGTTGAAGTCGACGAACACCCGGGTGCCGCGCTCCTCCTTCCACCAGGCGGTGGTGACCAGGTCGGGGTTGCGGCGCTCCACCTCCCGGGCCAGCGCGATGGTGGCCCGGCGCACCTCGGTGAACGTCCAGCGGGGTTGGATGCGCAGGTAGACGTGCACGCCCCGGCCACCGGAGGTCTTCGGCCAACCGGTCGCGCCCAGCTCGTCGAGGAGCGCACGGACCTCCCCGGCGGCCCGGGCCGCGTCGGCGAAGTCGGTGCCGGGCTGCGGATCCAGGTCGATGCGCAGCTCGTCGGGACGGTCGACGTCGGCGGCCCGCACCGGCCACGGGTGGAAGACGATGGTGCCCATCTGCGCCGCCCAGGCCACGTGCGCGAGGTCGACCGGGCACAGCTCCGCCGCGCTCCGGCCGCTCGGGAAGGTGATCTGGGCGGTCGTCACCCACGGCGGAACCCCTCGGGTGGGCACCCGCTTCTGGAAGAACGCCTCGCCCTCGACGCCCTCGGGGAAGCGTTGCAGGGTGGTCGGCCGGTTCCGCAGGGCGCGCATGATCCCGTCGCCGACCGCGAGGTAGTAGTGGAAGACGTCCGCCTTGGTGAACCCCCGCTGCGGGAAGATCACCCGATCCGGACTACTCAGTCGGACGGTGTGCCCGGCCACCTCGATCTCGGCGGCCGTGGCCTTGGTGCCACCCATCCCGCGACCTTATGCCACGCCCCCGACGTTCGACGTACCGTTGACGGGTGAGTCTTGACGACAACGAGCTGCCCCGTACCGACGAAGAGTGGCGGGTCCGGCTGACCCCCGAGGAGTTCCACGTCCTGCGGGAGGCCGGCACCGAACGCCCGTGGACAGGCGAGTACGTGGACACGAAGACCCAGGGGGTCTACCACTGCCGCGCCTGCGGGCTGGAGCTGTTCTCCAGCGACACCAAGTTCGACTCGCACTGTGGCTGGCCGAGCTTCGACGACGCCATCCCGGGCCGGGTCAAGGAGATCGAGGACCGCAGCCTCGGCATGGCCCGCACGGAGATCCGCTGCGCCCGCTGCGACAGCCACCTCGGGCACGTCTTCCACGGCGAGGGTTTCACCCCGAAGGACACCCGGCACTGCGTCAACTCGGTCTCCATCAAGCTGGAACCCCGCTGACCACGGAGCCACTCACTGCGTACCCCTGAGCAGCTCGATCTCGGCGGTCCGGGACTGTTCGACGCGCCGGGCCAGGTCGCGGACCCGGTCGTCGCGGCCGACGTCGACGTGGGATCGGGCCAGGTCGGCGGCCGATCGCTGGTGGTCGGCGAGCACCTCGCGCAACACCCGGTCGACGTCCGCGTCCGGCGCGGTCCGCAGCCGGTCGAGCGCGGCGTCGTCGCCGTGCCCGTCGTGGTGGTGTGCCGCCGCGCTGGCGCCCGGCCCGGCCGTGGCCAGCCAGCCGCGCATCGTGGTCAGCTCGTCGGCCTCGGTCGCCTCGATGGCGGCGGCCAGGGTGCGCAGCGCATCGTCGCGCAGCCGCTCCCGGGCCAGCCGGACGATCTGCAGGGTGCGTTCGCTGTGCCCGACCATGGTGCTGAGGAACACCACGTCGATCCCGCTCATCGCGGCCCCGTCGGTCGACGATCCGACGCCCGCGGACCCGGCCGGCGCTGAGCTGGCCGGGGACGCGGGGGCCGGCTGCGGCACTGCCGACGGACTCGACGTGGGTGATCCGGCGCACGCTCCGCTGAGCAGCAGAGCGGCGACGAGGGACGCCAGTGGGGTACGGCGGGGCATGCCGAGGCTCCGTTCACGCGAGGGTGGCGACACGGGTGCGACCGACCGGCGCACCCGTGCGGTCAGACCTGGAGCCAGAGCGCCGGTACGTTCGGCGGCTCCCAGCCCGCGATCGCGGTGTGCGCCTGCCGGCAGCGGTACGTCGCTCCGCCGTAGGTGACCTGGTCGCCGACCTGGTACGCCCGACCGGCCGCCCAGGTGCCGCCCTGCGCGGGTGGAGTGGTCGGCGTGGGGGTCGGGGTGGGCCGTGGGGTCGCCGTGGGGGTGGGTGTGGGAGTGGGGGTGGGGTTCGTCCCGCCGCCGCCGATCTGCACGTCGATGCAGGAGTAGAAGGCGTTCGCCGTGTCGGAGATGTTCCACACCGCGAGGATCTTCTGCCGGCCGGTGAAGCCGCCGAGGTTGACGTTGTGCGAGACGGTGGCGCCGGGCTGCTGACCGTTGCCGTTGACCACGCCGACGCGGGTGTTGCCGATCCAGTACTCCCAGTTGCTGGTGGCGTGCCGGGCGGTGTTCACCCAGGTGAAGGTCAGCGAGCTGCCCACCGAGGTGGCCGGCCAGCCCCGACTGTCGTCGTTGAGGACGGCGAACTGGGCGATTCCGGCGTTGCAGCTGCGCAGACCCTTGGGCCCTTCGACGCTCTGCGGCTCGTACTTGATCTGCCCGCAGTCGGGCACCCGGCCCTGCGCGCAGAGCGCCTGCCGGCTCGGTGGGGCGGAGACGTAACCGTGCGCCTGCGCGGGGGCGGCGACGGTCAGGGTGGCGGCGACGGCGCCCGCCGCCACCAGCGGAACAGTGATTCTTCGACGCATCGGGGCAGCTCCTTCTCCAGGTGCGGTGAGGTGCCCCTCAACGTAATTTAAACATTGTTAACAGTAAAGACTCTCATCGATAAATACATCGATGGTGACGGTTTTCTTCTCAGAGCCGCAGCAGGCTGCCCCGGTCGTCGACCTGATCGGCGGACTCGTCGTCCAACCAGACGCCGCCGGTGCCGAGGTACCGGAACCGGTGCTCCCCCGGCGGCAGTTTCACCGGCACCGTCCTGGTGCCGTCGCGGCGGGCCACCAACTCGTGTCGACCCGGCTCCCAGCCGTTGAAGGAGCCGACGACGCTCACCGGGCCGGGCGGGACGTCACGGGGCAGGCAGAAGGTGACCCGGGTCTGGTTGCCGAAGAGCCTGTTGCGCTTGATCACGGTGATCCTCCGGGGGTCGCGGCGGTTCACCAGGCACAACGGGCAACACGCCGACGCCGACACGCCGCCACCCGGGTCAGGCGTCGACGTTCCGCCGCGCGCCCCGACAGCCCTGGGGGATTCTGTAGGCACTTGTCCACGTAACGGAGGTTTTTCGGTGGCAACCTGCGAGGTCTGCGGCAACGACTACTGGATGGCGTTCGAGGTGCACACCGTCAGCGGCGACGTGCACACCTTCGACTCGTTCGAATGCGCGATCCACCGGATGGCACCCATCTGCGAGCACTGCCAGGTCAAGATCGTCGGGCACGGTGTCGAGGTCAACGGCCGCTTCTTCTGCTGCGCGCACTGCGCCCGCGCCGTCGAGGGCGCGGTGGGCGCGGAGGTCCGCGACGCCGTCGGCGCCCGCCCGGCCTGACCGCGCCAAACCGGCCGCGGGTCAGCCGGGCCACCAGACTGGGGTACGGTCGTCGCCATGCGACCGTTTCTGGGCGTCCTGCCCCCGCCGCGCTCCTGAGCGGAGCGCCGCGCCTCTCGCCGACCGGGTGACCTGACCCCGCTCGGCCATCCTGTCGTACGCGCTCCGTCGACGTCGTCCCCGTCAACGGCTCACCCTTCGGAGCGCTCCCGTGTCCATCACCCGTACCCCGTTGCCGGCCGCCTCGGCCGCCCGCCACGCCGCCCGCAGCGGCCTGATCCAGATCACCGTCACCGGCGTGCTGTGGGGCACCACCGGCGTGGCGGTGCAACTCCTGCGCGAGGGCACCGGGCTCAGCCCGGTGAGCATCGGCTTCCACCGCCTCGCCATCGCCGCGCTCGTGCTGCTGGCCTGCACCGCCGGCCGGCTCCGCACGATCGTGTCCACGCTGCGCGCCGCACCCGTACCGCTGCTGCTCACCGGCGTCGGCCTCGGCCTCTACCAGGCGCTCTACTTCGCCGCCGTGGCCTGGGCCGGCGTCAGCGTGGCCACCATCGTCAGCCTGGGCCTGGCCCCGGTGCTCGCCGCCGCCTGGGAGTCGGTGCAGGCCCGCCGGCTCCCCGGCCCGCTGCGCCTCGGCACGCTGGTCGCGGCGGTGGCCGGCCTCGTCCTGATCACCGGCGCCACCGGGCAGCCCGGCGCGGCGGCGCCCGCCCCGCTGCTCGGCCTGCTCGCGGCGGCCGGCTCCGGCCTCGGGTACGCGGTGACCACCCTGATCAGCCGCCAGGTGTCGCAGCGCACCGCGCCGATGACCCTGACCACCATCTCCACGGTGGTCGGCGCGCTGACCCTGGCGCCGTTCGCCTTGGTCGCCGGGGTCGGCCTGCCGGTACGCCTGGACACCGTGGCGCTGCTGCTGCACCTCGGCGTGGTCACCACGGCGGTCGCGTACGCGTTGTTCTACGCCGGACTGCGCACCACCCCGGGCAGCGTCGCGGCCGTGCTGACGCTGCTCGAACCGCTCACCGCCGCGGCGCTCGCGGTGGCGCTGCTGCGCGACCCGCTGCCCCTGACGGTG
>NZ_JAGPXZ010000316.1:0-6542 GCF_018070305.1 Micromonospora sp. M51
GGTGTGGCCGAGTCGCCGCAGGATGCGGGTGACAGCGATGCCGGTGCCCGGGTACGCGAGGTCGTTCACGCAGGTGATGAAGAGGGCTATGCGCACGGCGGCTCCTCGGACGGGTCGGGGGTGGTCACGCCGGGTCGCGCGGTGCTCCGGGCGCGGGAAGCTGGTCGAAGGCGGGCAGGTGGCGCTCCCGGGCGGCGGTCAGGTGCGCCCGCATCGCCTCGGCGGCGGCGTCGGAGTCACCGGCGGCGATGGCGGCGGCGATGCGTTGGTGCTCGGTGTTGGTGTCCGGAGCGCCGGTGACCGGGAAGTACAGCCGGTGCAGGTGCAGGTGGGAGTGCAGCCGGGTGATGCTGTCCCGCAGCAGTGGGCTGCCGGCCACCTCGGCGATCAGGTCGTGGAAGGTGGCGTCCAGCGCGGTGAACGCGGCATGTCGGCGGTAGCCGTCGCCGGCCTCCACATCGATCGTCGCCGCCGCCTCGGTGCTGATCCGCTGCCGCTCCTCGGTGGAGGCGTGGGCGGCGGCCCGGCCGGCGGTGGCACCCTCCAACAGCAGCCGGACCTCGAACAGGTCGTCGAACTCGGCACGGGTCAGCAGCGGCGTGGTGGTGTAGCCGGACAGCGGGCGTTTACGGACCAGGCCGTCGGCTTCCAACCGGGCGAGCGCCTCGCGCACAGGGGTGGGGGAGACGTCCAGCTCTCGGGAGAGAGCGTCGATGTTGACCCGCTCGCCCGGCGGCAGGATGTGGTCCATGACCAGGGTCTTTATCGACTCGTAGACGTCGTCGGCGAGGGTGAGTCGACGGGCGGGACGGAGTCGGCCCTCGCGAGCTTCCTGCTGGGCCATCTCGTCTCCTCAACAACCCCTTGACTGTGCCGGTGTGAGCGAGTACACACTAGCAAAGCAACATCCTATAGGAAATAGGCTCGCCCGCCGCCGTCTCACCCCACCACCCTGAGGAGACGAACATGTCGCGCAGAATGTTGTCCCGGATCGGCTCCGGCCTCGCCGTCTTGGCCCTCGCCAGCACCACCGCGGCCTGCACGAAGAAGAGCGACACCACCGACGCCGAAGCCGGGGGTCGGGAGCCAGGGCAGGTCAAGGTCGCGCTCGTGCCCGGCGGCTCACACCCGTACTTCCAGCCGTGGAAGGACGCCGGGGCCAAGGCCAAGACCGAGCTGGCGCTCGGCGACGTCACCTTCAACGAGACCGCGGGCTGGGACCAGACCAAGCAGAACGACGTGCTCAAGTCCCTCGCCGCGCAGGGCTACAACGCCTTCGGGGTCTTCGGCGTCTCACCCGACAACATCAACTCCACCTTCGAGGACCTCAAGCGGCAGGGCTTCCCCGTCGGCTCGCTGGCCTCCTGCCCGGCCGGCGCCAACAAGGCCGACTTCTGCCTCTCCACCGACGTGGAGGTCGCCGCGTACAAGGGCGCCAAGGCCGCCATCGACGCGATGGGCGGTCAGGGCAACCTGGTCCACCTGACCGGAAACAAGGTCGACTCCAACACCCAACGCCGGATCGCGGGCGTGGAGAAGGCGGTCGCCGAGACCGGCGGCAAGGTGACCCTGATCCAGAGCGTCACCGACATCGACAAGGACCTGCAGAGCGCGCAGAAGGCCGTGGCCGACCTCCTCGCCGCGAAGGGCCGGCAGATCCAGGGGATCGTGAACACCGCCTACAACCCGGCGGTTGCCTCGGCCGAGGGTGTCCGCCAGTCGAAGCTGCCCATCAAGGTCATCGCCATCGACGACGACCCGACGGTCCTCGACGGGCTGCGCGGCGGCTCGGTGGCCGCCACCGTCCTGCAGAACCCCGTCGGTCAGGCCCAGGTCGGCTCGTACGCCCTGATGAAGCTCAGCGGCGGCTGCACCATGGCCGAACCCGGGGTGACCATCGACTCGGGCTCGTTCGTGGTAACGAAGGACAACCTGGACGGCTACGAGGCCGACCGCACCGCCACCACCGAGGCACTGCGGAAGAAGTTCGACGGCGACCTGCTCAAGTGCAGCTGATGTCGACCATCACCACGGCCGAGGCGTACCTCGTCGACATTCCCGTGGAGACCGTCCGCACCGACGCGGTACAGGCGTTCCTCAAGCAGGAGACGATCTTCGTCGAGGTGCGCACGGCCGACGACGGGCACGGCACGGGGTACGCGTACACGATCGGGACCGGCGGCACCGCGGTGCTCGCGCTGCTGCGCGACTACCTGCTGCCGCACCTGGTCGGCCGCGACGCCGCGCGGGTCGAGGCGATCTGGCGTGACCTGCACGCCGCCACCCGCGCCACAGCCGTCGGGGCCATCACCTCGCTGGCGCTCGCCGCGATCGACACCGCGCTGTGGGATCTGCGCGCCCGCGCCGCCGGTCTGCCGCTGTGGGTGCTCGCCGGTGGCGCCAAGGACCGCGTCCCGCTGTACGACACGGAGGGCGGCTGGCTGCACCTCACCGAGGACGAGCTGGTCGCCGGCGCGAAGGCGTCCCAGGCGGCCGGCTGGCCCGGCGTCAAGCTGAAGGTCGGCAAGCCGAACCCGGCCGAGGACGCCGCCCGGATCGGCGCGGTCCGGGCTGCCCTCGGCGACCACGTCGACGTGATGGTCGACGCCAACCAGTCGCTGACCGCCGCCGAGGCGATCCGCCGGGCCCGGCTGCTCGAACCGCACCAGCTCGCCTGGTTCGAGGAGCCGCTGCCGGCCGACGACATCGCGGGACACGAACTGCTGGCCCGCGCGACCAGCATCCCGGTCGCGGTGGGGGAGTCGATGTACTCGATCGGCCAGTTCGCCGAGTACCTGCGTCGGCAGGCCGCCGGCGTCGTCCAGGTCGACGTGGCGCGCATCGGCGGCATCACCCCGTGGCTCAAGGTGGCGCACCTGGCCGAGGCCTGCAACGTGGTGGTCTGCCCGCACTTCCTGATGGAACTGCACGTGAGCCTCTGCGCGGCCGTGCCGAACAGCCGCTACGTCGAGCACATCCCACAACTGCGCGCGATCACCCGGACCGAGATCGCGATCGTCGACGGCCACGCGCTCGCCCCCGACGAGCCGGGCCTCGGCATCGACTGGGACCGCGACGCGATCGAGGACAGGAGGGTGGCGTGAAGACGGAAACAGCGCCGGAGGCGTCGGCGGCACCCCCGGCCGCGGAGCCCCGGCCGCCGACCAGGGCCCTGCCGGTCTGGGCGAACCCCCGGCTCGGCCTGCTCATCGTCATCGCCGTGCTGGTCGCGCTCTTCTCGTCGCTCACCCCCGCGTTCCTCGACCCCCGCCTCACCCTGGCACCGCTGCAGGCCGACATCAGCGTGTACGCCGTGGTCGGTCTCGCCCAACTCGCCGTGCTGTCGCTCGGGCACATGAACATGGCCGTGGGCCGGATGGCCGCGCTCTCCACCTTCGCGATGGGCCTGGCCTACGACCGGCTCGGCGTACCGCTGCTGGTCGGGCTGCTCGTGGGACTCGCCGTCGGGGCGGGCATCGGCGCGCTCGCCGGCCTGCTCATCGCCAAGACCGGAGTGAACTCGTTCGTGGTGACCCTCGCGCTCGACTTCGGGCTGCTCGGCCTGGTCACCATCCTCTACACCTGGGCGACCGGCGGGGTGTCGTTCGCGGTGCAGCCGAGTGGGCTCTCCGCGCTGCGCTTCGACACCTTCGCCGACTACTGCATGGGCGAGGTCTGCGGGCCCCGGATCCCGCTGGTCGTGCCGATCGCGGTGGCCGCGGCGCTCGGTGTCGGGCTGCTGTTCCGGCGTGCCCGGCTGGGCCGGGAGATCCTGATGACCGGCTCCAACCCGGTCGCCGCCGAGCTGTCCGGTATTCCCACGCACCGGCGGGTGGTCGCCGCGCACGCGCTGAGCGGGCTGCTCGCCGCGCTGGCCGGGTTCCTGCTCGCCGCCAACAACGGTGCCTTCTCCGCCACCATCGGGGAGTCGTTCCTGCTGCCGTCGTTCCTGGCCCCGGTGCTCGGTGGGACGCTGCTCGCCGGTGGTGCGGTCAGCGTCCTCGGCACCGCGCTCGGGGCGACCCTCACCCAGGTCATCTACAAGGGACTCAACCTGCTCCAGTTCTCCCTGGAGGAACTGAAGCTCTACATCGGACTGGTGCTGCTCGCGGCGCTGTCGCTGGACCGGCTGCGGGCCGTGCTCGCCGAGCGAAGGGCGGTGTCACCGTCATGAGGAGCCTGATCCGGACCAACGAGTTCACCCTCGCGGTGATCGCGGCGCTCGGGTTCGCGGCGCTCGCGGTCGCCACCGACTTCAACCTGCTCACCGCCGGCACCCTGGACGCCTTCCTGCGTTTCCTCGCCCTGCCGATCGTCATCGGCCTGGCCCAGATGGTGGTGCTCGCCGTCGGTCAGATGAACCTCTCGGTGGGCGTGCTCACCGGGTTCTGCGCGATGGCCTCGGGTTGGCTCATGATCGACGCCGGGCTGCCCGCCCCGGTCGCGGTGCTCGCCGCGCTGGCCCTCGGCGCCGTCGTCGGACTGGTCAACGGCCTGCTGGTGATCTTCACCCGGATCAACGGGTTCATCGTCACCCTGGCCACCATGACGATCCTCGAAGGACTGCGGTACGGGGTGAACGGCACCGGCACCTACCAGGGCTACTCGCCCGGCCTGCGGGAGTTCGGGCAGGCGTCGCTGGCCGGCGTGCCAGTGGTCTTCCTGCTGGCGGTGGCGAGCGCCGTCGCTGTCGCCCTCTTCTTCCGGCGCACGGTGCCCGGCCGGCACCTGCTCGCCTCCGGCGGCAACCCGTTCGCCGCCCGACTGTCGGGCATCTCGAACGACCGGGCGCTGGTGCTGGCCCACACCCTGTCGGGGCTGCTGGCCGGCTTCGCCGCGGTGATCGTGGTGGCCGCCTTCGGCTCGGTGAACGCCTCGATCGGCGACGACCTGCTGCTGCCCAGCTTCGCCGCACCGATCATCGGCGGTGTGGCCCTGGCCGGCGGCATGATCAGCGTGACCGGCACGGTGCTCGCTGCCTTTCTGGTACGGCTCGTCGACGTGAGCCAGTCGCAGTTCGACATCAACCGGCGGTGGGTGGACCTCATCATCGGCGCGGTGGTCCTCGGCGCGGTGCTGCTCGGGCAGTTCCGCGACAAGCTCTCCGGAGGTACCCGATGAGCGTCGTGCTGGCCGCGGAGAAACTGGTCAAGACGTTCCCCGGGGTGCGCGCCCTGGACGAGGCGACGCTGACAGTGACCGCCGGCAGCGTGCACGCGCTGCTCGGCGAGAACGGCGCCGGCAAGAGCACCCTGATCAAGATCCTGACCGGGGTGTACCGGCCGGACGGTGGGCAGCTGCGGCTGCCCGGACCGGACGGGCAGCCGCGTACGGTGCAGCTCGGCAACCCGCAGGACGCCCAGCGGGCCGGCATCGGCGTGGTGCACCAGGAGCGGAACCTGATCCCGGCATTCAGCGTCGCCGAGAACATCTGCCTGCAACATCTGCCCCGCCGCGCCGGCCTGGTCGACCGGGCGGCGTTACGGACCGAGGCTCGCCGTTGCCTCGAACTGCTCGACCTGGACCTGGACCCCGACCTGCCGGTGTCGCGGCTGTCGGTGGCCCAACTCCAGCTGGTGGAGATCGCCAAGGCGTTGTCGGCCGACTCGACAGTGCTGCTGCTCGACGAACCGACCGCGTCACTGACCAACGACGAGGCCGACCGGCTCTACGGCATCGTGCGTCGACTGTCCGAGCGGGGTCACGCCACGGTGCTGGTCAGCCACAAACTGGAGGAGGTCTTCGCGATCGCCGACACGGTGACGGTGCTGCGCGACGGGCGCAGCGTCGCCGAGGCGGAACCCCTCGCCGAGCACAGCCGCGAGGAGATCGTCGACCTGATGGTCGGCCGGGCGTACCAGCAGGTGCACCTCGCCGCCCGGACCGTCGCGGCGGACGTCGAACCGGCGCTGGCGCTCGACCACGTCGCCACCGCCGCCGGCCACCACGACGTCAGCCTCACCGTCCGCCCCGGCGAGATCGTCGGCCTGTACGGGCTCGTCGGTGCGGGCCGCAGCGAACTGGCCAAGGCGTTGCTGGGCCTCGACCGGATCACGGCCGGTGAGGTGCGGGTGCACGGGCGGCCGGCCCGGATCCGGGACGTGGGTGACGCCCTGCACCGGTACCGGATCGGCTACGTCACCGAGAACCGCAAGGAGGAGGGCCTCTTCCTCGACCAGACCGTGGCCCGCAACACAGCGGTGACCGTGTGGCGCCGGCTGGCCCGGCTGGGACTCGTCCGCGACCGCTCCGAGCGGACGCTCGTCGACGAGTACGCCGACCGGCTGGGCATCCGACTCGCCTCGCCCGACCAGCACGCCGGTCAGCTCTCCGGCGGCAACCAGCAGAAGGTCAGCCTGGCCAAGTGGCTGGCGGCCGACTGCGACGTGCTCATCATCGACGAGCCCACCGTCGGCATCGACGTGCGCACCAAGGCGGCCTTCCACGAATTGATCGCCGGCCTGGCCGCGCGCGGAAGGGCCATCCTGCTGATCTCGGCGGACCTGCCGGAGATGGTCACCCTCGCCGCCCGGATCGCGGTG
>NZ_JAGPXZ010000317.1:0-6535 GCF_018070305.1 Micromonospora sp. M51
CTCGGACTGCTCGTAGCGTCCCTCGCCGAAGTGGTCGTCGCGGATGACGCCGTCGGTGTCCACGAAGTAGAGCGCCGGCCAGTAGTGGTTGCCGAAGGCACGCCAGATCACGTAGTCGTTGTCGACCGCCACCGGGTAGTCGATGGACCGGGCAGCGACCGCCCGCCGCACCCAGTCGACGTCGTGCTCGAAGCCGAACTCGGGCGTGTGCACCCCGACGACGACAAGCCCGTCGTCGCGGTAGGCGTGCGACCAGGCGCGCACGTACGGCTCCTGGCGCAGCCAGTTGATGCAGGTCAGCGTCCAGAAGTTGACCAGGACGACGCGCCCGCGCAGGTCGGCGGGGCCGAGTGGCTCGGAGTTGAGCCACTCGGCCGCCCCGTTGAGCGGGGGCAGGTGCACGGCCATCTAGCGCAGCGACCGGAAGGCGGTGCGAAGCTCTTCGGAGAAGATCTTCGGCTGTTCCCAGGCCGCGAAGTGCCCGCCCACGTCGAGCTTGTTGTAGTAGATGAGGTTGGAGTACGCCTGCTCGGCCCAACTCTGCGGCGCCTCGTACAGCTCGTCGGGGAAGACGCTCACGGCGACCGGGATTTTCACGCCCTTGGCGGCGAAGAACGACAGCTTGTTCTCCGCGTACAGTCGAGCCGAGGAGACCCCGGTGTTCGTCAACCAGTAGAGCGAAATGTTGTCGAGGAGGTCCTCCGGCGTGATGCCTCGGGGCTGCCCGGCGACGGACTCGGAAATGAGCTTCAGGCTGGCGGCGTCATGGTCGAGCATGTAGGTCGCCAAGGCGACGGGCGAGTCAGCCAAACCGGTCAGCGTCTGCGCGCGTCCCATCTCAAGGGCGTAGCTGGAATGCTTCCAGAAGAAGTCCGCCTGCTCACAGGCGCGCCTCTCATCGTCGGAGAGGTTGGACGGGAGCGAGGCGAGGGGATTGTTGGCACCAGTGATACCGGACTGGAGCATCGCATCGATGTCGGGCGGATACACACCCGGCATGTTGGTGTGAATGCCGATCAGTTCCGGAGGTGCCTGCACTCCCATCAGATCCGTGATGAGCGCACCCCAGTCGCCACCCTGCGCCACGAATCGCGTGTAGCCCAGGCGTTTCATCAACTCGATCCAGGCGGTGGCGATGTGTTGCGGGTCCCAGCCGGGCATGCTCGGCTTGCCGGAAAAGCCGTAACCAGGCATCGACGGGATCACCAGATGGAAGGCATCCGAGGCGCTCGCGCCGTGCTCGGTGGGATTGGTGAGCGGGTCGATGATCTTCATCTGTTCGATCACCGAGCCCGGCCACCCGTGCGTGACGATGAGCGGTAGGGCGTCCTCATGCTTCGAACGGATGTGGAGGAAGTGGATGTCGAGGCCGTCGATCTCGGTCATGAACTGTGGTAGGGCGTTCAGCCTCGCCTCGACCTTGCGCCAGTCGTACTCTTTTTCCCAGTAACGCGCGAGGGCCTGCATTGTGGCAAGCTGCACTCCCTGCGACTGGTCGTTCACCGTTTCCTTGTCCGGCCAGCGGGTGGCTTTGATGCGCCTTTTCAGGTCGTCAAGGTCGGCCTGGGGAATGTCGACCGAGAACGGCCGGATCTCCGTGGTGCCCGGACGAGTCTTGGTTTTGACAGCCATGCGTTTTTCCTCTCCGTCTAGGTTTGCGCCTCGCGAGGAGAAAGCATCGGGTGCAGGCTCTGCCCGGACTCAGGTGCCAATGAATGGGCACGCCGCCGCCATATCTCGGAGCCTAGTGTCGGCCGACCGCGATGGTCGGCGAAGTCGACACTTGCTCAACTGCCTTCCGGACGGCGGTCGACACAGCGGACAGCGACCTCATGCGGTCTCGGCCTGGAGGGCGGGGCCGAGGAGGAGTCCGCCGTCGATGACGTACTCCGAGCCCGTGATGAACGACGCGTCCGATGAGGTGAGGAACAGGAGAAGTCGGCTGACATCGGTCGGCTCCCCGAGCCGGGGGATCGCGAACGGCTCGGGTGAGTAGAAGTCGGCGATTGCCGCGACTGCGCCAGCTGCTGGTTCGTGGATGAAGGGGGTCGATATCACGCCGGGGTGGATGGTGTTCACCCGGATGTGGTCGCGGCCGAGTTCGAGTGCCGCCGTTTGGGTGAGGCCTCGCACGGCCCACTTACTGGCGACGTACGGCGCGTAGTGAGCCGTGCCGCCCAGGCCCATTGTCGAGCCGATGGTGACGATGGCTCCCCCTCCCGCCCGGCGCAGCGCGGGGGCCGCGACCTTGATGCCGAGGAAGGTCCCGGTGAGATTGATGTCGAGGATGCGCGACCACGTGGCCTGCTCGGTGTTGTCGATCGTCGCCGGCGGATTCTGCACGCCGGCGTTGTTGACGAGCACGTTCAGGGCGCCGAAGGCGCTCTCGGCGGCCAGCACAGCGGCGGACCACGAGCTCTCGTCGGTGACGTCGAGGCGGGCGAAACGAGCGCGGGTTCCCAGCTCGTCGGCGAGAGCGGCGCCGCGCTCGGCGTCGATGCCGCCGATCACCACGTTCGCTCCCTCGGCGTGAAAGGCGCGCACGTGGCTCGCGCCCTGGCCGCCGGTTCCACCGGTGACGAGCACGGTCTGGTTGTCGAAGCGGGGCATCAGATGCTCCTTCGGTACGGGGGTGGATGACCGTCGTGGTGATGACCGGGCGGCCAGTGGTGAGCCGGTCGACTCACCACTGGCCTGACACTAGGTGGACGGCAGAGGCGAGTCAAGCCACTCACCTCGTATGCTCGGCCCATGAGCAGGGCCTTGACCACGTATCACCAGCGCGTCGCCCAGGAGAAGCGGGCGCTGATCGTGACGGCCGCGACCGCGCTGTTTCTCGAGTTGGGCTACGACCGGACGTCGCTGGCGCGGATCGCCGAGCGCTCAGGAGTTTCGCGGGCCACCCTGTTCAAGCAGTTTCCGACCAAGGCCGCGCTGTTCGACGCCATCGTGACCGAGTCCTGGTCGACGGCCGACGAGGAGGACCCTCCGCCCACCGGCAACGTCGTTGCCGGGCTGAGCATCATCGGCCGCCGTTACGCCGCGCTGCTGGGCCGCGCCCAGATGACCGACCTGTTCAGGATCGTCATCGCCGAACTGCCGCGGTTCCCCGAGCTGGCCCATGCGCAGTTCTCGCGCGGGAAGATGCCCTACTTCGAGTCCGTCCGCAGCTACCTCCTGGCTGAGCACGAGGCGGGAACGGTGCGGGTCGAGGACGCCGAACTCGCGGCCACCCAGTTCCTGGGCATGATCTCCAACTACGTCTTCTGGCCGACGCTGCTGGTGCCGGGCTGGGAGGTGAGCGCCGAACGCACCGCCCAGGTGGTCGACGAGGCCGTCCGCACCACCGCCGCCCGATACGCCACGACGTGACCACCGACGTCCGCGCACGGCACCGACGCCCGGCAGGACCGGTCACGGGCGCTCGACGGCTTTTTCGGCGGCGCGACTGACCTGCTCCCAACCCGCCCAGGTGTCCATCCGCCGGCGGGAGATGTCGAACGCCAGGTCGTACACCATGCTGCCGAGCAGGAGCCGCAGCGGCGGGTCGTCGCTGTCGACCAGCCGCAGCAGCGCCTCGGCGGCCAGCCGGGGTTCGCTGTCGATCGAGCCTTCCGCCCACTGGCGTTCCATCTCGGCACGCAGTGGTGCGTAGGCGTCCATCGGAGTGGTGGCGCGCACGCTGGTGTAGAGGTCGGTCCAGTAGCCGCCCGGCTGCACGATGCTGACGGTGACGTCGAAGGCCGCCGCCTCCATCGCCAGCGCCTCACTCATCCCTTCCAGGGCGAACTTGCTCGCGCTGTACAGGCCGGTGCTGGGGAAGCCGCCGAGCGCGGCGATGCTGGAGACCTGCACGATGTGACCGGACCGTTGGGCGCGCAGGTGTGGCAGCACCGCCTGGCTGACCCAGAGCGCGCCGAAAAGGTTGACCTCGAACTGGGCGCGCGCCTCGGCCTCGGTGAACTCCTCGATCATGCCCATGGACAGGGTGCCGGCGTTGTTGACGACGATGTCGAGCCGACCGAAGTGCTCGACGGCGGTGCCCACGGCCGCGATCACGGCCGCGCGGTCGGTGACGTCGAGGGTCAGGGCCAGCAGCCGGTCGGCGTACTTCTCGTCGAAGTCGCGGTGCGCGATGGTCCGGGCGGCGGCGACCACCCGGTCACCGCGGTCGAGCGCGGCGTCGGCGAAGGCGCGGCCCAGGCCGCGGCTGGCGCCGGTGATGAACCAGGTACGGGGGGCGGCGTCGGAGGGGGTGCGCATGCGAAGCCTCTTTCCTCTTGACGAGACGAGACGAGACGAGACGGTTCGTCTCGTTACGGCTGAAGGCTAGACGCACCCCGACACCACGTCAAGACGAGACGGTCCGTCTCGTCGTTGCTATCGTGGTGCCCCATGACGCCCAACACCGCCCGCCGGCGCGAGACCTCGCGGCGCGCCATCCTCACCGCGGCCTTCGACCTGCTTCAGGAGACGGGGTACGCGAAGCTCAGCATCGAGGGCATCGCCGCGCGGGCCGGCGTCGGCAAACAGACCATCTACCGCTGGTGGCCGTCGAAGGGCGCTGTCATCTTCGACGCCTTCCTCATGCTCAGCGAGGCCACTGAGGGTGGGCCGCCGACGCTGCCGGACACCGGCGACCTGGCGGCGGACCTGACAGTGGTGCTGCGCGCGACGGTCGAGGAGATGAACGACCCCCGCTTCGAGCAACCGATGCGCGCGCTGGCCACCGAGATCGCGCTCGACCCCGAGCTGGCCGCGGCGTACGCCGAACGGTTGGACGGGCCGTTGAAGGAGGCCAAGCGGCAGCGCCTGCGCAGCGCCCAGCAGGCGGGCCAGATCGCCGACGACGTCGACCTCGACGTGGCGGTGGACCTGATCTGGGGGCCGCTGCTCAGTCGCTGGCTGCACCGCAGCGGCCCGCTCACCGCCGAGTACGCCGACCTCGTCGTCAGCACCGCCCTCAACGGATTGCGCCCCCGCCGATCCGACGAGTGACGATCGGTGGGACGACTTTGCGCTGCCGCAGCGTGGTGCGGCAACATCAGGCGCCGTGACGGCACCAGGCACGGCCCCCGACGACGACCTCCCGGCCCGCACGCCCCGGGTGAGTCGGCGGGTCAGACACTGGTTGGCCGGTGCCGGGGTGGCCACCCTGGCCGCCGTCCTCGGCATCACCCTCGCCGTACGCGGCGGCGCCACCCCGGCCTGTGCCGCGCCGCCGACCGGCAACGCCGTCCACAAGGGCAAGGCCAGCTTCTACGACGCGGGCCGCTCGGGTGGCAACTGCTCCTTCCCGGGCCCGCCGGCGGACCGGCTCTACGTGGCTCTCGGCGCAGCCCAGTACTCCGGATCGGCGGCCTGCGGCAGCTACCTGCAGGTGAGTGGTCCGAAGGGCACGGTCCGGGTCATGGTGATGGACCAGTGCGGCGGCTGCGGACCCAGCAAGATCGACCTTTCCACCGAGGCGTTCACCAGGATCGCCGACCGGTCGCAGGGCATCGCGACCGTCACGTACCGGGCGGTGGTGAACCCTCCGCTCGACGGTGGGCTCACCTTCCGGATGAAGGGCGGCGCTTCGCGGTACTGGTTCGCGGTGCAGGTCGGCAACCACGGCAACCCACTGCGCTCGGTCGAGGCGAAGGGGCCGGGTGGCGGCTTCCGCAAGGCCGTCCGCCAGAGCGACAACCACTGGACCATCGAGGGCGGGATCGGCCCCGGGCCGTACAGCATCAGGGTGACCGACGTGTACGGACGCCAGGCGACCGCGACCACCATCCGGATGGTCACCAAGCAGGTGCAGCGCAGCACGGCCACCCTCGCCAGCGCCTCCCCCACACCCGGCAACTCCCCCGCGGCCCCGCCGACCCCCAGCGCCGCGCCTTCGCCGACAGCGACGGAATCGGCAGCGCCGACGGCGACAGTCGAGGCGCTCGCCGGCGCCGCCGGACTCGACGCCCCTCGCTGCTGACCGACCTGCCGAACACCGTCGTCAATCCTTGCGGGGCACGCAGGATCCGCCTCAGCGGAACACCCGCGCGACAAGCGTCAGTAGCGCCGCACCGAACACCAGTACGCGGTACACCGCGTACACGATCCAGACGCCGAGCATGCCAACGGCGGTGACGATCAGGGCGGGCCCCACGAAGGCCGCTTCCTCCACCACCCAGCCGCCCGCGATCACCACCGTGACCACGACGCCGAGCAGCACGACGGCGCGTCCCACCCCCTTCGACGCCTGCCACAGGGCTGTCGCGTGGGCCCGAGCGGGCCGGGCGCCCGCCGGGGGCACGGTGGGCGACGACGGCGCCCGCGCCGCCAATTCGTCGAGTTGCCGGCCCGCGGCGCGGTCCCGTTCGTCGGCGGAACGACGCAGCACCGCCTCCAGCGCGCGCAGGTCGTCCCGGTCACGGAGCAGCCCGGTACGTGGATCACCGAGGAGCAGCAGCGGAACCAGGGGTTCCTCGTCCGTCGAGCGAGCGAGCAGCCACGCATCGCCGAAGCCGTTCAGCTGACCCGGTCGCAACACCGTGAC
>NZ_JAGPXZ010000318.1:0-6534 GCF_018070305.1 Micromonospora sp. M51
GCATCGTCACCTTCCGCGACGACTACATCTTCCGCTCGGCGGTCACCGACACCCAGCGCGAGCAGCGGGCCGGCACCATCGCCCACGAGATGGCCCACATGTGGTTCGGTGACCTGGTCACCATGCGCTGGTGGGACGACCTGTGGTTGAACGAGTCCTTCGCCGAATACCTGGGCACCCGGGTCACCGCCGAGGCGACCCGCTTCGACCAGTCCTGGACCACCTTCGCCATGCGCCGCAAGGCCTGGGGGTATGCAGCCGACCAGCGCCCCTCCACCCACCCGGTCGCCCCGCAGGAGGTGGCCGACGCCGACGAGGGCCTGCTCAACTTCGACGGCATCTCGTACGCCAAGGGGGCCAGCGTGCTGCGGCAGCTGGTCGCGTGGCTCGGCGACGAGGCGTTCCTGGCTGGCCTGAACGCGCACTTCGCGGCGCACCGCTTCGGCAACGCCACCCTCGACGACCTGCTCACCAGCCTCTCCGCCAGCAGTGGGCGGGAGCTGTCCGGTTGGGCCGAGCTGTGGTTGCGCCAGCCGCAGGTCAACACGTTGCGCGCCGAGGTCGCCGTCGACGCCGACGGCCGCTACACCGAGGTCGCCGTGGTGCAGACCGCACCCGAGTCGCACCCGGTGCTGCGCCCGCACCGGATCGGCGTGGGCCGCTATGCGGCGGACGGCACCGTCCGGCGCGACGAGGTGGACATCGACCCGGCCGCCGACGGTGGGCGCACCGTGCTGGGTCAGCTGACGGGTGAGCCGGCGGCCCGGCTGCTGCTGCTCAACGACGGTGACCTCACCTTCGCCAAGGTGCGTCTCGACCCGGCGTCGGCCGAGGCCGTCCCGCTGGTGCTGCCCGGCCTGACCGACCCGCTGGCCCGGGCGGTGCTGTGGGGTGAGGCGCTGGACGCGGTGACCGACGGGGAGCGGCCGGTCGCCGGCCTGGTCGACCTGATCGTCGCCGCGCTGCCCACCGAGACCGAGGTGATCATTGCGGAGGACGTGCTGACGCTCAGTCGGTCACTGATCGACCGATACCTCGACCTGCTGACCCGCTCGACAGCGTTGGCCCGGGTCGCCGAGGCGTGCCGGCGCCTGCTCGACGGCGCGCCGGCGGGGGAGTCGTTGCAGCTCGCCGCCGCACGGGGCTGGATCGCCGCCACCACCGACGCCGACCTGCTCGTCGGCTGGCTCGCCGGCCGGGACGTGCCGGCCGGCCTGAAGGTCGACGCGGAGCTGCGCTGGGCGGTGCTGCGCCGACTGGTGGTGCTGGGTGCCGCGGGCGAGGCGGAGATCGCCATCGAGGCGGCCGCAGACGTCAGCTCCGCTGGCGCGGAACGGGCCGCGCGGTGCCGGGCCGCACTGCCCGACCCGGCGGCGAAGCAGGCGGCCTGGGAGATCATCGTGCGGGGCGACGACCTGTCCAACCGGCTGTTGGAAGCGACAGCCGAGGGGTTCTGGCAACCCGAGCAGGCCGAGCTGACCGCCGCGTACGTCGATCGGTACTTCGCGGAGATGCCGGCCGCCGCGCGCCGGCGTACCCCCTGGACGGCCGACCGGGTGGCGGCCCTGGCGTTCCCCCGCTACGCCGTGGCGCAGCCGACCCGGGAGGCGGCCGCGGCGTTGCTGGCCCGCGACGACCTGACCCCCGGCCTGCGCCGGGTGGTGACCGACGCCGCCGACGACCTGCGCCGCGCGCTGGTCGCCCGGACGGCGGTGGCCGCCGCCTCGGCCTGAACGTTGACCAGCGGGGTGGCCGGCCGGCCACCCCGCTGGCCCACAACCTCAGCGCGGGGCGGGTACCGCAGTGACCGGCGCGTCCCAGTCGATGACGTAGCGCTGCTCGTCGGCGACGGTCTTCTCCGGGTCCAGCACCGTGCGCACCATCAGTGGCATCAGCAACGGCATCAGCGTCCGCGCGACTGCCCCGGGAGCCTTCGCGTGGTTGATCCGGGCCGCGCGCGCCGCCACCTTCTCCACCCGGGTACGACGCAGCCGCACGTACGCGTCGAACGCCGCCTCGACGTCCGGCAGGTCGCGGAGGCAGCGGGCGAGTTGCACGGCGCTCTCGATGGCCAGTGACGCGCCCTGCCCCGAACTGTTCGACGGCGCGTGCGCCGCGTCGCCGACCAGCACCATCCGGCCCCGATGCCAGTGCGGCACCGGCGGCATGATCTGCAACGACCCGACCACCTGGAGGTCGGCGGCGTTGCTGGTCGCCATCAGGTCCCGGCCCGGGTCGTCGTCGCCGTAGCTGCTGCGCAGCGTGTCCAGCCACTGCTCCGCCGGCACCGCCCGGGCCTCGACCAGGCTCATCGGCCGCTGCTGCGGCAGGTTGGCCCCCCACCGGGTGCCGCCACTGGGCTCCGGCCAGTACAGGTAGTAGCCCTGTCGCCCGAACGCGAACGTCATCGTGCCCGGCTCGGCGTCGACCTCGTGTCGGGCCACCGCCTCGAAGCCGAGCAACCCGGTGAAATGAGGGCCGGGCGCGGCCGGGTCGATGAGACTCCGGACCGTGGAGCGGATTCCGTCCGCGCCGACGAGGATGTCGGCGGTGGCGGTGCTGCCGTCCTCGAAACGGGCGATCACGCCGTCGCCGGTCTGCTCGGCGGCGACCAGCCGCTTGCCGTACGCGAACGGCACGCCCTCAGCGGACGCCTGATCGTGCAGCACCTGGTGAAGCTCGGCCCGGTGCACCACGTGCAGCGGCGGCACCCCGGTCAGGGTGGGCAGGTCGATGCGTCGGCGGCCGACAGCCAGGGCGTTGCGTCCGATCGGTGTGGCGATCGCCGTCACCGCGTCGTGGACGCCGACCGTCCGCAGCGCCGCCATCCCGTTGGGCGCGAGGGCGAGGGTGCCGCCGATGCCGGTGGCCGTGCTCGGGTACGCCTCGTAGACGGTTGCGGTGATGCCGGCGCGGCGCAGCGCGAGCGCTGTCACCGGCCCGGCGATGCCACCGCCGATGACGGTCGCGGTTCGTACCGTGGTCATGGTCTCTCCCTTGGTGTGGTCGGTGCCGACGCGCGGACCTGGTGTGGTCGGTGCGCGGGCACGCGGACCTGGGAGGGAGCCCGGTTATCCTCGTGGTTGCCGCTTCGGGCCGGGTGCCTTCCCAGGCGTCGGTTCGGGGTCAGGGCCCCGGTGAGGTGTTGGCGCACCTCGCCGGGGCCGTTCTTTCAGCCGGTGGGATCACCCCCGCGGCTGTCGGTGCTGGTTCTCTCGGCCAGATCGGTCAGTTCGGCGGGCATCTCGCCGGTCTCGTGGAAGGCCCGCCAGGTGTCCAGGCCGGGGTAGCTTCCCGAGGTCAGCTCGGCGAGCAGGGCCCGTAGCCAGGCTGCCTCCGCGTCCCGGATGGCGAGGTCGTACTCCGACTCCACCAGGAACAGCCGGGGAATCTCCCGCAGGTGCGCGTCGAGCGTTTCGCGGTCCTGGCGGATCGCGTCCTCCAGCCGGGAGAGCCGTTGCCGCAGCAGGTCGGTGGCCTCGTCGGGGTGCAACGCGGCGAGCACTGACAGCCCGGCCCGGAAGCGGGGGTGCTCCGCCATCGGGGTGGAGACCAGCTCGCGGGCCCAGTCGATCAGCTCCGCCCGCCCGGCGTCGGTGATCCGGTAGACGGTGCGTTCCGGGCGGCGGCCCTCGCGCAGGCTCTCCACCGCCTCGATCAGGTGGTGTTTGTCCAGGTTGCCGATCACCGTGTAGAAGGACCCCCACTTGAACTCCATGTCCTGGTCCTTGCCCCAGGCGCGGAGTGCGGTGGCGATCTCGTACGGGTGCATGGGCCGCTGGACCAGGGCGGACAGCACGGCCAGCGCCAGCAGGTTGCCGACCTTGCGCCGCTTCGGCACGACGACCCCCTCGCTCGTCGACGGCTACTCGTCTACGAATATACGCCGCCGTGCAGGCTGCCGCGACCCCCTGTCGCACCGATGTCCGGCGACGCACGGGCCGACGGTGCCGGGCCGGGACGGTCGTCAACGACGCTCGGCCTACGATCACTGGGTGGAGGAAGATATCCGGCGGATCGGGATCATGGGTGGCACCTTCGACCCGATCCACCACGGGCACCTCGTCGCGGCCAGCGAGGTGGCGGACCGGTTCGGCCTGGACGAGGTGGTCTTCGTCCCCACCGGCCAGCCGTGGCAGAAGGCCGACGAGCCGGTCAGCCCGGCCGAGGACCGGTACCTGATGACCGTCATCGCCACCGCCTCCAACCCCCGCTTCCAGGTCAGCCGGGTCGACATCGACCGCAGCGGACCCACCTACACCGTCGACACGCTGCGTGACCTCCAGGCTGAGTACGGCCCGAAGGTGCAGCTCTTCTTCATCACCGGCGCGGACGCCCTGCAACGCATCCTGTCCTGGAAGGACCTGGACGAGATCTTCGAGCTGGCGCACTTCATCGGGGTGACCCGGCCCGGCTTCCCGCTGAGCGACAAGCACCTTCCGGCGGACACCGTCAGCCTGATCCAGGTGCCCGCGATGTCCATCTCGTCGACCGACTGCCGCGCCCGGGTCGCCAGAGGTGAGCCGGTTTGGTATCTGGTGCCCGACGGTGTGGTGCAGTACATCGCCAAGCGGAGCCTCTATCAGCGCTGAGCGCACCCGTTATGCCCAGGTTTGTGCAGCTAACCGGGCAGAACTGCACGATCGCGATGCCGTCGGGTATGAGACGCTTGGAGGATCGCACGCTTGATCGAAGGAGAACGGTGACAGTTTCCGAACGCGCTCACGAGCTGGCTATCGCGGCCGCCCAGGCCGCCGCCGACAAGAAGGCGCAGGACATCACGATCATCGACGTCGGCGACCAGCTCGCCATCACCGACGCGTTCGTGCTCGCCGCCGCCCCCAATGAGCGTCAGGTGCTGGCCATCGTCGACGCCATCGAGGAGAGCCTGCTGGAGCTTCCGGAGAAGGCGAAGCCGGTGCGGCGCGAGGGCGAGCGCGGTGGCCGCTGGGTGCTGCTCGACTACGTCGACATCGTGGTGCACGTCCAGCACACCGAGGAGCGCGAGTTCTACGGGCTCGACCGCCTCTGGAAGGACTGCCCCACCATCCCGTTCGTCGATCGCGACCTGGTCGAGGCCGACGCCAGCGGGTCCGCCGCCGCCGAATGAGCCGACTGATCGTCTGGCGGCACGGCAACACCGACTGGAACGCCGCCAACCGCGTCCAGGGGCAGACCGACGTACCCCTCAACGAGCTGGGCCGCGACCAGGCCCGCGCCGCCGCCCCGCTGCTCGCGGCGCTGCGGCCCGACGCGATCGTGGCCAGCGACCTGAGCCGCGCCGCGGACACCGCCGCCGCGCTCGCGGCGCTGACCGGGCTGCCGGTCCGCACCGACGCCCGGCTCCGTGAGCGGCACTTCGGCCAGTGGCAGGGTCTGCACCTCACCGAGGTCGCCGCGCGCTTTCCCGACGAGTACGCGCGCTGGCGAGCCGGCGACCCCGACCCGGGGGCGGGCCTGGAGCCCCTGCACGACCTCGGCGAACGGGTCGGTGTCGCGTTGCAGGAGGCAGCCGAAGCGGCCGCGGGCGGCACCGTGGTGATCGCCACGCACGGTGGCGGCTCCCGGCAGGGCATCGGTCACCTGCTCGGTTGGGACAATGCCGTGCTGCGCACCGTCGGCTCGTTGGCCAACTGCCACTGGACCGAACTGCGTCACGACGACGTCCGTGGATGGCAGTTGCGGGCGCACAACGTCGGCCTCATCACCGCACCGGTCGCCGTCGACGCGGTCTGAGCAATCGCGCCTCGGCGTTCGCGGCCTCGATCGGCTAGCGTGCCGGGCATGCCCGTCGCGGTTGTCACCGACTCCACCGCCTACCTTCCGCCCGAGCTGGTGCAGGCGCACCGGCTGACCGTCGTGCCGTTGACCGTCGTCCTCAACGGCGCGGAAGGGCTGGAGGGGGTGGAGACCCAGCCGTCCGACGCGACAGTCGCACTGAGCGCCCGCCGGGTCACCGCGACCACCTCCCGCCCGGCACCGGAGCAGTTCGCCCGGACGTACCGCCAACTGCTCGACGCCGGCGCCGACGGGATCGTCTCGGTGCACCTCTCCGCCGCGCTGTCCGGCACCGTGGAGGCCGCCCGGCTGGCCGCCGCCGACCTGGACGGCCGGGTGGAGGTCGTGGACAGCCGCTCGACCGGCATGGGACTGGGCTTTCCCGCCATCGCCGCCGCCACCGCAGCCCAGGCCGGCGCCGATCTTGCCGTGGTACGCGACGCGGCGCTCGCCGCCGTGGCCCGCACCACCGTCTGGTTCTACGTCGACACGCTGGAGTTCCTCCGTCGCGGCGGCCGGATCAACGCCGCCGAGGCGCTGGTCGGCACCGCGCTGTCCGTCAAGCCGATTATGCACATGCCGGACGGGGCGATCGTGCTGCGCGAGAAGGTCCGCACCGCCAGCCGGGGAGTGGCCCGCCTCGTGGACCTGGCCGTCGAGGCGGCCGGCGACGACGACGTGGACCTCGGGGTGCACCACCTGGCCGCACCGCAACGGGCCGAGGCGTTGCGTGCCGCGCTGACCGAACGGTTCGGC
>NZ_JAGPXZ010000319.1:0-6534 GCF_018070305.1 Micromonospora sp. M51
AGCGTGATCAGCCGGGCGATCCGAGGAGGTCGCCCGGCTGATCACGCTCGAGATGGGCAAGCCGCTCGCCGAGGCTCGGGCGGAGGTGGCCTACGGCGCCGAGTTCTTCCGCTGGTTCGCCGAGGAGGCGGTGCGCGTCGAGGGCCGGTACAACACCGCTCCCGCAGGTGGATACCGCATCCTCACCGTACCGAAGCCGGTCGGGCCGTGCGTCTTCGTGACGCCCTGGAACTTCCCGTTGGCCATGGGTGCCCGCAAGATCGCTCCCGCCCTGGCGGCGGGCTGCACGACGATCACCAAGCCGGCGGCCCAGACGCCACTCACCATGCTGTTGCTGGCCCGCATCATGGAGGAGGTCGGCATACCCCCGGGGGTGGTCAACGTGGTGACCACCAAGCGTTCCGGCGCGGTGGTCTCCGCGCTGCTGGCCGACGGTCGGACCCGCAAGCTCTCGTTCACCGGGTCGACCGAGGTCGGGCGCGTGCTGCTGCGACAGGCAGCGGACAACGTGCTGCGTACCTCAATGGAACTGGGCGGCAACGCGGCCCTGATCGTGTGTGCCGACGCGGACCTGGACGTCGCGCTCGACGGCGCCATGGTGGCCAAGATGCGCAACATCGGGGAGTCCTGCATCGCGGCCAACCGGATCTACGTCGAGGAGCCGGTGCGCGAGGAGTTCACGGCGCGCTTCGCCGAGCGGATGGGCGCGCTGTCGATGGGCCATGGTCTCGACGACGGCGTGACCGTCGGGGCGTTGATCGACGAGGTCTCGGTCGCCAAGATTGACGAGCTCGTCGCCGACGCGGTCGACCGCGGCGCCCGGGTCCTGGTGGGCGGTGAGCGTCCGGATGGGCCGGGCCACTTCTACCCGCCCACAGTCCTCGCCGACGTGCCCGACGATGCGCGGATGCTGCAGGAGGAGATCTTCGGCCCGGTCGCGCCGATCATCTCGTTCACGTCCGACGACGAGGTGATGGCGAAGGCCAACGACACCGAGTACGGCCTGGTCGGGTACATCTTCACCCGTGACCTTCAGCGGGCGCTGCGGTTCGCCGAAGGGCTGGACACCGGGATGCTCGGCATCAACCGTGGCCTGATATCGGATCCGTCAGCTCCGTTCGGTGGCGTGAAGCAGTCCGGGATCGGCAAGGAGGGATCACACGAGGGAATCCTCGAGTATCTCGACGTCACCTACGCGGCGATCGACCTGCCGTGACCGACCTGCCACCCCGGGCACCCGCCCCGCCCATCGCCGCCGACGTTCCGGAGAGGCACCGACATGCTTGAGACCGTCCGCGGACCACGCCAACTGATAGTGGGCGAAGGGGTCGCGCAGAACATCCCACGAGTGGTGGCCGAGAGTGGCTCGCGAGTCCTCGTCGTGACCGACCAGGTTCTTCTCCGGCAGCCGGGGGTGGCCGAGATCCTGGCCGCCGTGCGGGAGAAGGTCGAGGCCGTCGAGGTGTTCGCCGACGCGACTCCCGACGTGCCGCTGACCGATGTCGCACTGGCCGTCTCGGCCGCCGCCAAGGTGGACGCCGACGTGATCCTCGCCATCGGGGGCGGCACGGTGATCGACCTCGCCAAGATCGTCGGCGTCATCCGGTGCCACGGTGGGACGCCACGCGACTTCTACGGCGAGTCGAAGGTGCCGGGGCCGACGATCCCTCTCGTGGCTGTCCCGACGACGTCGGGCACCGGCTCGGAGCTCACCCCCGTCTCGGTGTTGACCGACCCGGACCGCGAACTGAAGGTCGGCGTCTCCAGCGTCCACATCGTGCCCGACTTCGCCATCGTCGACCCCGAACTCACCTACTCCTGCCCGGCGAGCGTCACCGCCCACTCGGGCATCGACGCGTTCTGCCACGCGGTGGAGAGCTACACCGCGCGGCCCCGCGCCCACGGACCGCGCGACCCGGTGGAGCAGGTCTTCCTCGGTCGCAACCCGGTCACCGACCACTACGCGCTGCTGGCCGCGGAACGGATCGCCCGTAGCCTGCGTCGTGCCGTCAGCAACGGAGGCGACACGGACGCCCGCGCGGACATGTCCTACGGGTCCATGCTCGCCGGGATCGCCTTCTCCCACGCGGGCAACGCGGCCCCGCACGCTCTCCAGTACCCCATCGGCGCGGCCACGCACACGCCGCACGGCCTGGGCGTCGGGCTGCTGCTGCCCTACGCGCTGGACGCGGCGAGGGACGCCATCGCCGACCGGTTGGCCGTCCTCGCCCGGGTGTGCGGGCTCGACGTCGCCGACGCCTCCGACGCCGAGGCCGCGGAGGTGTTCCTCACCTGGCTCGACGGGCTCCTTGCCGACATCGGCATCCCCCGCACCCTGGCCGACATCGGCGTGGCCCGCGCGGACCTGCCGCGCTTCGCGGAGATGGCCAGTGGCGTCACCCGGTTGATCCAGAACCATCCGGGTCCGACCGACACCGCCAGCCTGACCGCGATCCTCGAAGCGGCCTGGACCGGGGACCGGACCCGACACGTCCTGACCCCGAGCACAGCCAGCGACCTGCCTTTCTCCTGACGACGACCGTCCCGGGGGCCCGTACCGTCAGCCCTCGGCACACGTCGTGAGCAGCGCGGCGTCGGCGATTCCCGGCACGCCGACGTGGGCGGCGGTTTCATTCGCCGGCCTTCCACTCGAAACCGTCAGGGTCGGTGAAGGTTCCGGCGCCGCTGCCGATGACGAGCCGGTGTGATCCGGTGCCGTCGGGCGAGACGCCCGCGTCCTTGGCGGCGGCACGACGGCCGTACAGCGCCAGCTTGATGTTCGACGTGGCGAACTCGACGTACTTGCGGCCGAAGCTCTTGGCCACGGTGAGACCGTGGTCGACGTAGAACCGTTTGGTCGCGGCGACGTCGTCCACTCCCAGCAGGAGCACCATCTCGTCGATGTGCCGGTTGGCCGGTCCGGTGTCCTTCTTCGCCGATGTCGCGATCTTCCAGATCGTGCCGTACGGGTCACGCAGTACCCCGCCGTAGCCCCAGAAGCTCTTCGCGGCCGGCTTCAGTGTCGTCGCTCCGCCGGCAAGGGCATCGCCGAAGAGGCTGTTGACGGTGCCCGGCTGGGACACCAAGAGCGAGACGGCGAAGCCACGGAAACCGGTGGTGGGTGCGTCCGACGCGCCGACGCGCAGACGGGGACCGAGGCCGAAGGCCGCGGTGTAGAAGTCCTGGGCGGGCGCCGGGGCCGGCACTTCGAGCGTGACGGAGTCGATGGTGAGCATGAGTGGTTCCTTTCGGGCTGTGCGGTTCTCGGTTGCCGGACCGCGAAGGAGTGAAGGCGGATCGGGGATCTGGCGGTGCTGATCGCGACGGCGGCTCGGACGAGCCCTGCCGCTCACCTGTCCTGAAGCAGTCCCAACAGGTTGCCGTCGGGATCGGCGACGGTAGCCACGAGGCGGCCGCCGCCGACATCGTGTGCCGCTTCGGTCACCGTGGCGCCGACGGCGCTCAGCTCGGCCAGCTTCGCTTCGATGTCCGTGACGTGCCAGTAGGTCAGGGGCGCGGTCAGGCCCTGCGGTCCACCGCCCGGCACCAGGCCGATGTGCTGGCCGGCCGCGTTGAAGCCGACGTAGTAGACCGATTCGTCCGTCGGCGGTACGCCGAGCAGCGCCTCGTACACCGCCGTGGCGCTGGCCAGATCCGACACCGGTTGCAGCACGGTCCGGATGCCCTGCGTGGACGAGTTCGCCATGGTCACTCCCTAGGTCGCGGGCCGCTGCCGGCCCGGTCGGTTGCGTGTCCACAGCATGTCCTCCGGCATGCCCGGCGCGGATCCGTGGCGACCACGGAGTCGACCACGGAACCGGCACACGGAGAGGCGTACGACAGAATGGGGTGGTGGTTGACGTCTCCCCTCGGGAAGCCGAGGTGCTTGCCCTGCTCGGAGACCATCTCAGCAACGCGGAGATCGGCGCACGACTCTTCATCTCGGTGCGTACCGTGGAGACACACGACTCCTCGCTGCTGCGCAAGCTGGAGGTCCCGGATCGCCGTGCGCTCGCCCAGCGGGCGCGTGAGGTGGCCGGCGGTGGTGCCGCGCCCCAGGCGCCGGTTCTGCCGGCCCCGCTGACCTCGTTCGTCGGTCGGGTGAGCGAGCGAGCTGAGCTGAGCGAGCTGATCCGGGCTCACCGTCAGGTGAGTGCGGTCGGGCCGGGCGGAGTGGGCAAGACCCGCCTCGCGCTGGCGGTGGCCTCGCACGCAGGTGGTGACTACCCCGACGGTGTGTGGTTCGTCGATCTGGTTCCGGTCGCCGACCCCGACATGATCGCGGCTGCGGTCGCCGTGGCGCTCGGTCTGGGCGAGCAGCCCGGTCGGGACATGACCGAGTCCGTTCTCGCCGCGTTGGCCGACCGTCAGGCGTTGCTGGTGCTCGACAACTGCGAACACGTACTGGACGGGGTGGCGGTCCTTCTCGAGCGGCTCTTGGCGGCGTGTCCGGCAGTGACGGTGCTGGCTACCAGTCGGGCACGGCTCATGGTGCCGTTCGAGCGGGTGTATCCGGTGCCGCCGCTGTCGCTGGGTGTCGACGGCGAGTCGGACGCGGTCGCGTTGTTCATGCAACGGGCGGCAGCGGTGGGCTGGCCGCTGGATCCTCCGCTGCGCGACCAGGTCGCCTCGATCTGTGAGCGCCTCGACGGAATGGCGTTGGCGATCGAGTTGGCTGCCGCACGCTATCCGATGCTGGGTCTGGATGGCATCACCGCCGCCCTGTCCCATCCGCTCCGAATGCTCACCGGCGGTGCCCGTACCGATGACCGGCACCGGTCGGTGCGCGCCACACTGGACTGGAGCCACGCCCTGCTGGAGCCTGCCGACCGGGCGCTGCTGCGCCGGGTGTCGGTCTTCGTGGCGCCGTTCACCACTTCGGCTGCGGCGGAGGTAGCCGAGACGGAGGAGGGCATCGTCGCCGACGGGCTGGCCCGGCTCGCTGAACAGAGCCTGCTGGTGGTGAGGACGTTCCCTGGTGGAACCGAGTACCGGGCGCTGGAACCCATCCGCCAGTACGGGACGGAGCGGCTCGCCGAGGCCGGCGAGCTGGTGGAGTCCCGTCACCGGCACCTTCGCTGGTGTCTGGCGACTGCCGCTGACCTTGCGGTGGTGCGGGCGGATTGGCGTGCCCGGTTCGACCCGGTGGCGGACGAGCTTCGCGCCGCGCTGTCGTGGGCGGTCGACCGGCCGGAGCAACGCATGGACGCCTATCACCTTGCCCGCCAGCTGGCGGAGATGGCCTTCATTCGTAACCTGGTCGGCGAGTCTCAGCTGCGGTATGAGCAGGCGGCCGCGCTCGCTGTCGAGCCCGCTGCCGAGGCATCGATGCTCCGGCACGCCGCTGCCGTGGCGGGATGCCGCATGCGCGGTGACGACATGCACCGTCTTTGGCAGGCGGCCGCGCAGGCCGCCCGCCGAGCGGGAGATGCCGCCGGTGCCGCCTCCGACCTGGCGACCGCTGCCACCAACACCTACCGGTTCTGGAGCAGGTTCGAACTACTTCCGCCGCCGGAGGAGTCGATCGCGCTCATCCGCGAGGCACGAGAGCTGGCCGGCGACGACCCGGCCGCCCAGGCCGCGGTGGCGCTGGCCGAGGCTGGGGTGCTCAGCGACGCGTTCGGCGCAGCCCAGGGCCCACCCGACAACGCGGTACCCGAGACGATCGCGCGCGCCGAGCGGGCCGTCACACTCGCACACCGAACGCGCGACCCGCTCGCCGAGGCCGCGGCGCTCGATGCGCTCACCGGTGCCCAGTGCTGGGCCGGCGAGACGTTCACCAGCGCAGCCACGGCGCGACGCCGGGTCGCGCTGCTCTCGTCCCTACCAGCTGCCCCGGCCAACACCCATGAACTGCTCGACGCCCTCGGCAACGCCACCGAGGCCAGCCTTGGCGCGGGCGATCTGCCAGCCGCCCGCCGGTTGGCACGGCAGATCGCCGACCACCCGCTGCTCGTGGAGGTTGGTCATCGTGCCACCAGTTGGCTGCTGGTGGCCGACGCGCTCGCGGGTAACACCGACGACGTACTGGCCGGCAGTGTGCGGTTCCTCGACGCGTGGCAGCGGGCCGGCAGCCCCGCCAGGTCAGTCCTCGGTCCTGCGGCAGCCGGCGTTGCGATGATCCATGGTCTCCGTGACGATCGGGAGGCCCAGAGCGTCTGGACCGCGGTCCTGAAACAGCTCGGCGTCTCACACGAACAGACCTATGGCTACGGACCGGTCTTCGACGCGATGCTGCTGCTGCACCGGGGGCAGGCGCCAGAGGCGCTGGAACGGATGGCCCCCGAGCCGGGCGACGTGTGGAAGTCAGTCACCTGGATCTGGTTGCACTGGTATGTCGCGCTGCGCGCCGAGGCCGCGGTGCTCGCCGGGGGCCCGGGCGCTCGTGACCATCTGGCCGAGGCCAGGACCGTCGGGGCCGGCAACGTCGTCGCGGAGGCCATGGTGCAACGAGCGGAAGCGCTGCTCGACGGCGATCAACAGGCGCTGCTCGCTGCGGCAGGTACGTTCGACGCCGCCGGCTGCCGATACCAG
>NZ_JAGPXZ010000032.1:0-17683 GCF_018070305.1 Micromonospora sp. M51
CCTCGGGCGCGAGCGACGAACCGCCCATGCCGGCGAGCACCACGTGATCCAGGTCGGCCAGCTCGGCGGTCAGCTCGGCCAACTGCGCGAGCAGCTCGCGGCTGCGCCGGTGGGTGTCCACCCAGCCCAGGCGGATCTTCGCCTCGGCCTCGGCGTCCGGACCCCACAGGCTCGCGTCCTTGCCCGCCAGCTTGCCCGGGACGCCGGCCTTGACCAGCGCCTCCCGGGTTGAGGCGGGCGCGGCCTTGTCGACCGCGTCCGCGCCGTACACGGAGAGCCCGGCGGCTCCCTCCACCGCCCCAGCAGGCAGGTCGCTCATGCCGTCACTCCGCTTCGCTGCGTGCCGTCATGAGGCCTCATCGCACTGAGCTTGCTGATTCGCTCGCTGCGCTCGCTCATGCCGTCACTCCGCTTCGCTGCGTGCCGCCATGAGGCACCGTTGCACTGAGCTTGCTGATTCGCTCGCTCATGCGCCACCGGCCTTCTCGGCGGCCTTGGCGTTGCCCTTGGCCGCCTTGTTCGGCGAGCCCTTGCCGGTGCCCGCCGCCGCCAGCGACTTGCTGACACCGTCGAGCAGCTCCTGCCAGCTCGCCTCGAACTTCTCCACACCCTCGCGCTCCAGGGTGGCGATCACGTCGGACATGTCCACCCCGACCGACTCCAGGTCCGCGAAGACCTTCCGGGCCGCGTCGTAGGCGCCGGTCACGGTGTCGCCGCGCGTCTCGCCGTGATCGGCGTACGCGTGGATGACCGCCTCCGGCATCGTGTTGACCGTGCCGGGGGCGATCAGCTCCTCGACGTAGATCACGTCCCGGTAGTCCGGGTTCTTCGTCGAGGTGGACGCCCACAGCGGCCGCTGCGGGTGCGCGCCGGCCGCCTCGAGCGCCTTCCAGCGGTCCGAGGAGAACACCTCGGTGTAGCGCTCGTACGCCAGCTGGGCGTTGGCGACGGCGGCCTTGCCCTTGAGGCCCTTGGCCTGGTCGGAGCCGACCTTCTCCAGCCGCTTGTCGACCTCGGAGTCGACCCGGGAGACGAAGAACGACGCGACCGAGCCGATCTTCGACAGGTCGTGACCGTTGGCCTTGGCCTGCTCCAGACCGGCCAGGAACGCCTCCATGACCGCCGAGTAGCGGTCCAGACCGAAGATCAGCGTCACGTTGACGCTGATCCCCTCGGCGAGGGTGTCGGTGATCGCCGACAGGCCCTCCTCGGTGGCCGGGATCTTGATGAAGAGGTTGGGTCGGTCCACCAGCCACCACAGCGCCTTGGCCTCGGCGACGGTCTTGTCCGCGTCGTGCGCGCTGCGCGGGTCCACCTCGATCGAGACCCGGCCGTCGACACCGGCGCTGCCGTCGTACGACGGGCGCATGACGTCGCAGGCCCACCGTACGTCGTACGTGGTGAGCATCCGTACGGCCTCTTCCACGTCCACGCCACGGGTGGCGAGGTCGCGCAGCTGCCAGTTGTACTCGTCGGCGTCGCTCAGCGCCTTGGCGAAGATCGTCGGGTTGGTGGTGACGCCGGCCACGTGCTTCTCGCGGCGCAGCTGGTCCAGCCCGCCGGAGCTCAACCGCACCCGGGAAAGATCGTCGAGCCAGACCGCCACACCCGCGGCGGTGAGCTCATTCAGCTTGTCCGTCATGCCATCCACGCTCCCTCAGTTGCCGGTCGTGAAACCGGTGATGTCGCCCACCCGGGCCAGCGAGGCGTGTGCTGCCGCCACGATCCGGTCGGGGGTGAACCCGAACTGCTCGAAGAGCACGGTGTGCGGGGCGCTCGCTCCGTAGTGCTCCAGGCTCACGCTCTCGCCGAGGTCACCGACGACGCCGCGCCAGGACATCGCGATGCCCGCCTCCACGCTCACCCGTGCCTTTACCCCGCGCGGGAGCACCGACTCCCGGTACGCCTCGTCCTGCTCGTAGAACCACTCCTGGCAGGGCATCGAGACGACCCGGGTCGGGGTGCCGTCGGCCTCCAGCCGCTCCCGGGCGGTCAGGCAGAGCTGCACCTCGGAACCGGTGCCGATGATGATCACCTGAGGCTTGCCGTTGGACGCCTCGGCCAGCACGTAGCCACCGTTGGCCACGCCTTCCACGCTGCCCAGGACGTCGCGGTCCAAGGTCGGCAGCGGCTGACGGCTCAGCGCCAGCGCGGTCGGCCGGTCGGTGTGCTCCAGCGCCTTCCGCCAGGCCCAGGCGGTCTCGTTGGCGTCCGCCGGACGGACCACGTCCAGGCCCGGGATGGCGCGCAGCGCGGTCAGGTGCTCCACCGGCTGGTGGGTCGGGCCGTCCTCGCCGAGGCCGATCGAGTCGTGCGTCCAGACGTAGGTCACCGGCAGCTTCATCAGCGCGGCCAGCCGCACCGACGGGCGCATGTAGTCGCTGAAGACCAGGAACGTGCCGCCGTACGGGCGGGTGCCGCCGTGCAGGGCGATGCCGTTGAGGATCGCGCCCATGGCGTGCTCACGGATGCCGAAGTGCAGCGTGCGGCCGTACTCGTGGCCCGGGAAGTCCTTGGTGGCGTGGGCGGCCGGGATGAACGACGGCTCGCCCTTCATCGTGGTGTTGTTGCTCTCGGCCAGGTCGGCCGAGCCACCCCACAGCTCCGGGAGCACCGGCGCGAGCGCCTCCAGCACCTTGCCGGACGCGGCCCGGGTGGCCACCCCCTTGGCGTCCGCGGGGAAGACCGGCAACGCGTCGGTCCAGCCGTCGGGGAGTACGCGGCCCGCCAACCGCTCGTAGAGCGCGGTGCGCTCCGGGTTGGCCTTCTTCCACGCGTCGAACGCGGTGGTCCACTCCTGCTGGGCGTCGGAGCCGCGGCCCATCACCGTGCGGGCGTGGCTGAGCACCTCCTCGTCGACCTGGAACGTCTGCTCCGGGTCGAAGTCGAGGATCCGCTTGGTGGCCTTCACCTCGTCGGCGCCCAGCGCCGAGCCGTGGATCTTGCCGGTGTTCTGCTTGTTGGGGGCGGGCCAGCCGATGATGGTGCGCAGCGCGATGAAGGAGGGGCGGGCGGTCTCCGCCTTGGCGGCCAGCAGCGCCGCGTAGAGCGCCTCGGCGTCCTCGTGGTAGTCGCCCTGGTCGGCGTCGCCGCTGCGCCAGTCGACGGTCTGCACGTGCCAGCCGTACGCCTCGTAGCGGGCGGCCACGTCCTCGCTCTTGGCGATCCGGGTGTCGTCCTCGATGGAGATCTCGTTGTCGTCGTAGATCACCGTGAGGTTGCCCAGCTGCTGGTGCCCGGCGAGCGCGCTGGCCTCGTGGCTGATGCCCTCTTCGATGTCACCGTCGGAGACGATGCACCAGATGTCGTGGTCGAAGACGGACGCGCCCAGCTCGGCCTCGGGGTCGAACAGGCCGCGCTCGCGGCGGGCCGCCATGGCCATGCCGACCGCGTTGCCCAGACCCTGCCCGAGCGGGCCGGTGGTGGTCTCGACGCCCGGCGTGTGCCCGTGCTCGGGGTGCCCCGGCGTCTGCGAGCCCCACTGCCGCAGCGACTTCAGGTCGTCCAGGCTCAGTGGGTAACCGGAGAGGAACAGCTGGATGTAGAGCGTCAGGCTGGAGTGCCCGGCGGAGAGGACGAACCGGTCGCGGCCGGGCCAGTTCGGGTCGGCCGGGTTGTGCCGCATGACCCGGTTGAAGAGGAGGTACGCCGCGGGCGCGAGGCTCATCGCGGTGCCCGGGTGACCGTTGCCGGATTTCTCTACGGCGTCCATGGCCAGCACGCGGACGGTATCGACGGCCCGGCGATCGAGGTCGGACCAGTTCAGTGCGGAGTGCTCGGGTCGTTTAACAGCCACGATGGTTGTGCTCCTCGGCAGATGGGCGGAACCCTCACCGATGACCTTATCGAGCGTCCCTAAACGTGCGCCCGGGGATCTGCGCATGGTGTGCGCTACGTGACCATCCGGATGCTCGGTTCAACCCGGTGGTGTGACGGCCCGCACCGTTGTCGGGTCGGCCGGGCAGCCAAAACGACGACGCGTAGTGTGTGGGTCGGTATGCGGACCCTCCCGGTCCCGACCGATCCGATCTCCCCGTGCCCGATGCCGGAAGGTGGCAATCCGTGAGCATGATCACCGAGCGCCCCGCGAGCAACCCGGCCGGGCAGCATCCGGCGCGGGCGGCCGAGGGCACGGTGGCCCGGCGGGACGTACGCGCGGTCATCTCGGCGTACGTGACGCTCACCAAGCCTCGGATCGTCGAGTTGCTGCTGGTCACCACCATCCCGGCGATGATGCTCGCCGAGGGCGGGCTGCCGTCGCTGTGGCTGATGGCCGTCGTCCTGATCGGCGGCTCGCTCGCCGCCGGCGCGGCCAGCGTGCTCAACTGCTACATCGACCGGGACATCGACCAGTTGATGCGGCGTACCAAGCGTCGGCCGCTGCCGGCGCACACCGTCTCGCCGCGCAGCGCGTTGATCTTCGGTCTGGTGTTGGCGGCGGTGTCGGTCGCCCTGATGGCGGCGTTCACCAATCTGCTGGCCGCCGCGCTGACCCTCGCCGCGATCGCCTACTACGACCTCGTCTACACCCTGTGGCTCAAGCGCTCCACCCCGGCGAACACCTTCTGGGGCGGCGCCTGCGGGGCGGCCCCGGTGCTGATCGGGTGGGCGGCGGTGACGGGCTCGTTGGCGCCGGCCGCGTGGGGGCTGTTCGCTGTGGTCTTCTTCTGGCAGATGCCGCACTTCTACCCGCTCGCCATGAAGTACAAGGACGACTACGCCCGGGCCGGCATCCCGATGCTGCCGGTGGTGGCCTCGGTCCGCCGGGTGAACGCCGAGATCCTGATCTTCGCGTGGCTCACCGTGCTCACCTCCCTGGCCGTCTGGCCGCTGGGGCTCAGCGCGATCTACGGGGTGCCGACCCTGGTGGTGGGTGCCATCTTCGTGGTCGAGGCGCACAAGCTCTGCCGGCGTGCGACGCGCGGCGAGGCGGTCAAGCCGATGCGGCTGTTCCACTGGTCGACGACGTACCTGACGATCGTCTTCGTGGCCGTCGCGCTCGACGCGCTGATCTGACCCGGCCCCACCCCGCCCGGTCGGCGCTTGACGGCGCTGATCCACTGACTAGTCATGAACGTGGATGAGTTGTCCGCTTTTCCCGTCACATCAGAGTAACTTTCAGCATGAGCCAGGTCGGCTCAACTCAGGACGGTTCGGGGGCGTTTTGCCCACGTGGTTTGAGCGCAAAAGTCCTGATATAAACGGACAGCAAACCTGTGCTCGTCCTTAAACCTGTAGGTAATTGGCATCACAAAAGGTTCATGGTTCTCGCGCGACCGGGTGCAACTCTGCTTAGGCTTCGCGTCATGGCAGATGGTTCCGATACGACGCTGACGGCCGAGCAGACCGCCGGCGAGCAGGCGCCCCACGGCCTGGTCGCGGGCCTCAAGGCGTTCGCCGCCGGGCACGGCGGCGCGAAGGCGGTCATCGAGTACGTCGGCAAGCGTGGCGCGCGGATCGTCCTGGTGGGTTCCGACGGTGAGTGGGGCGACCAGTTCGCCGACGACACCGTCACCGCCCGGGAGGCGTGCGCCAAGGCGGGAGTCACCGTCGAGAACGCCTGGGAGCGTGAGCTGATGGACCAGATGCGTCCGAGCAACGACCTCTGGCGGTCGATGGCCCGCCGCACGATGTCCCGCTGAATAGACAGTTGAATTGACCACATATCACCAGTCGGCCCGGGGGGAACCCCGGGTCGCTCTCGTCACCTGCTCCGAGCTGGCCGACCTCGACCCGGACGACCGGTTGGTCCTCGCACCGCTCGCCGCCCGCGGCATCGCCGCCCAATCCGTGGTCTGGGACGACCCCGACGTCGACTGGTCGTCCTACGACCTGGTCGTGCTCCGCTCACCCTGGGACTACGCGTTGCGCCGCGACGAGTTCGTGTCCTGGGCGGCGGGCGTCCCGGCGCTGGTCAACCCGGCCGACGTGGTCCGCTGGAACACCGACAAGCGCTACCTCGGTGAGCTGAGCGCCGCCGGGGTGCCGACAGTGCCGACGACCTGGATCGAGCCGGGGGAGAGCTGGCAACCACCCGCCGAGACCGGCGAGTACGTGCTCAAGCCCGCCGTCAGCGCCGGCAGCCAGGACACCGGCCGCTACGACCTGGCCGACCCGGAACACCGGGAGTTGGCCGCCGCGCATGTTCGCCGGCTCTCCGACGCCGGCCGGGTGACCATGGTCCAGCCGTACCTGCGTGCCGTCGACACCGAGGGCGAGACGGCGCTGCTCTTCCTGGCCGGTCCGGAGGGGCTCGCGTTCAGCCACGCGATCCGCAAGGGTCCGATGCTGACCGGGCCGGACCTCGGCCCGGACGGGCTCTACAAGGCCGAAGAGATCACCGCGCGTATCGCCCGAGCCGACCAGCTGACGGTGGCCGAGCAGACCCTCGCGGCGGTGCCTGGTGGCACCCGACAGCTGCTCTACGCGCGGGTCGACCTGATCCCCGGCCCGGACGGCAAGCCGGTCCTGGTCGAACTGGAGCTGACCGAACCGTCGCTCTTCATCGGGTACGCCGACGGCGCCCCCGACCGGCTCGCCGACGCGATCACCACCCACCTGTCGCGCCGCAGCTGACGGGGCGCCGGCCGGAAGATCGTGCTCGTTCATTGTTGTAGTGGTGTCCGCGCGTCGTTGAGGCCACTACTTCCTGGTTCGAGCACGATCTTCGGCCCGGGGCGCGGGGCGCGCCGCGCGGCGGTTACCGGCCCGTCGGGCGGTTGCGTGCCGGGGCGCGCGGGGTTGTCAGGCGGGGGTCGGGACCGGGGTGGCCTCCTCGGCCGGGGTGGCCCGGGGCGCCGGGGTGACCGGCCGGCGTTCCCGGGTGGACCACTGCACCGCCAGGGTGGCCAGCAGCACCAGGCACGAGCCGAGCATGTGTGCCCCGACCAGGAGCGCCGGCACGTGGGTGAAGTACTGCACGAAACCGATCAGGCCCTGACTCAGCTCCACAACCAGCAGGATGACCGCGGCGCGGGTGGCCCGCTGCGCACCGACGGCGCGGAACGCGAAGATGAGCGCCACCGTGAGGCCGATGAGCAGGAAGACCGCGTCGGCGTGCACCTGGGAGATCGACTCCGGGTCCAGGCCGTTGCGGGCGGCACCGTGGTCGCCGGCGTGCGGGCCGCTGCCGGTCACCCAGGTGCCGATGACCAGCACCGCGACGCTGACGCCGGTGGTGATCCGAGCGAGGGTGCGCAGCGGGGCGGGCACGACCGCCACGACCGGGCCGTCGGGGTCGACGATGCGCCGCCAGAGCGCGTACGCGGCGGCGATCACCGCCATCGAGGCGAGGAAGTGCAGCCCGACCACCCACGGGTTGAGATTGGTCAGCACGGTGATGCCACCGATCACCGCCTGCGCGGGAATGCCGAGGAAGACGGCGACGGCCAGCGCGAGGAGCCCGGGCCGGCGCGGCCGGTGGACCAGCACCGCCAGCACGGTGGCCAGCGCGATGAGGCCCACCGCGAAGGTCAGCAGCCGGTTGCCGAACTCGATCACCCCGTAGATGCCCATCTCGGGGGTGGTGACGTACGAATCGTCGGTGCACCGCGGCCAGGTGGGGCAGCCGAGGCCCGAGGCGGTCAACCGGACGGCCCCGCCGGTGACGACGATGCCCACGTTCGCGATGATCGAGGCGAGCGCGAGGCGGCGCAGCAGGATGCCGGAGACCGGACGGACGATTCGGTTCACGGCGCAAATCCTACGCACCGTAGTGATCGAGGTCCGTCCGACTCCGGCAGCTCGGTGGTTGGGATCACCGGGGCCCGGGTTTGCGGCCCTCCGGGTAATTACGTAACGTTGGCGTTGTGAAAAACGCGGCGGCGCTCTCCGGGCACCAACCGACGGCCGTAGCGGCCGTCGGTGCGCCGGTGTCCGCGCCCGCCGTGGGCACGTCGGCCGGCCTCGCCGGTCCGGTGGTGGCCGAGATCTCCACCCGGGATCGGGTCACCCGACTGCTGCTGGAACAGGGTGCCGCCACCGCCGCGCAGCTTGGCGCGGCGCTCGGGCTCAGTCCGGCGGCGATCCGCCGGCACCTGGACGCGATGCTCCTGGACGGTGACGTCTACGCCCGCGAGCAGACCGTGCAGGGCAGCCGTGGTCGGGGGCGCCCGGCCAAGGTGTTCCTGCTGACCGAGGCCGCCCGGGTCCGCTGTGGCACACACCACTACGACAACATGGCCACCGCCGCGCTGCGGTGGATCGCCCGCAGCGGCGGCTCGGACGCGGTCGAGGCGTTCGCCACCGAGCAGGTCTCCGCCCTCGAGTCCCGTTGTCGGACGGCCATGGAGGACGCCGGCGATGACCCTCTCGCCCGAGCCGAGGCACTCGCCGCAGCGCTCACCGCCGAGGGTTACGCTGCCAACGCGACCACGATCGCCTCCGGCGGCCAGCTCTGTCAGAACCACTGCCCGGTGGCGCACGTGGCCGCCGAGTTTCCTCAGCTGTGCGAGGCCGAGACCGCGGTCATCTCCCGTCTGGTCGGCACCCACGTGCAGCGTCTGGCCACCATCGCGCACGGCGACGGGGTGTGCACCACGCACATCCCGGCTCAGCCGGGCCGCGCTCAATCCGGTAATCCCGTCACCACTGTGAGGACAGATAGATGACCGAGCAGATCGTCCAGCCCCTGACCCAGGAAGAGCAGCTCGCCGCCCTGGGCCGGTACGAGTACGGCTGGTCCGACCCGGACGCCGCCGGCGCGGTCGCCCAGCGCGGCATCAACGAGGCGGTGGTGCGGGACATCTCGGCGAAGAAGAACGAGCCGGAGTGGATGCTCGACCTGCGGCTGAAGGGCCTGCGGCTGTTCGGCCGCAAGCCGATGCCGGCGTGGGGCGCGGACCTCACCGGGATCGACTTCGACAACATCAAGTACTTCGTGCGGTCCACCGAGAAGCAGGCCACCAGCTGGGAGGACCTGCCCGAGGACATCAAGAACACCTACGACCGGCTGGGCATCCCGGAGGCGGAGAAGCAGCGCCTGGTCGCCGGTGTCGCGGCGCAGTACGAGTCGGAGGTCGTCTACCACAAGATCCGTGAGGACCTTGAGGAGCAGGGCGTCCTCTTCCTGGACACCGACACGGCGCTGCGCGAGCACGAGGACGTCTTCAAGGAGTATTTCGGCACGGTGATCCCGGTCGGCGACAACAAGTTCGCCGCGCTGAACACCTCCGTGTGGTCCGGTGGCTCGTTCATCTACGTGCCGAAGGGCGTGCACGTGGAGATCCCGCTGCAGGCCTACTTCCGGATCAACACGGAGAACATGGGCCAGTTCGAGCGGACGCTGATCATCGTCGACGAGGGTGCGTACGTGCACTACGTCGAGGGCTGCACCGCGCCGCTGTACTCCTCCGACTCGCTGCACAGCGCGGTCGTGGAGATCATCGTCAAGAAGAACGCGCGCTGCCGCTACACGACCATCCAGAACTGGTCGAACAACGTCTACAACCTGGTCACCAAGCGCGCCGTCTGCCACGAGGGCGCGACCATGGAGTGGGTCGACGGCAACATCGGCTCCAAGGTGACCATGAAGTACCCGGCGGTCTACATGACCGGTGAGCACGCCAAGGGCGAGGTGCTCTCGGTGGCGATGGCCGGCGAGGGTCAGCACCAGGACGCCGGCGCCAAGATGGTGCACGCGGCCCCCCACACGAGCAGCACCATCGTGTCGAAGTCGATCGCCCGTGGCGGCGGCCGCACCTCGTACCGCGGTCTGGTGCAGGTGCTGGAGGGTTCGCACCACAGCCGGAGCACCGTCAAGTGCGACGCGTTGCTGGTCGACACCATCTCCCGTTCGGACACCTACCCGTACGTCGACATCCGCGAGGACGACGTGTCGATGGGGCACGAGGCGACCGTCTCCAAGATCAGCGACGACCAGCTCTTCTACCTGATGAGCCGGGGCCTGAGCGAGGACGAGGCGATGGCCATGATCGTGCGCGGCTTCATCGAGCCGATCGCCAAGGAGCTTCCGATGGAGTACGCCCTGGAGCTCAACCGTCTGATCGAGCTTCAGATGGAGGGCGCGGTCGGCTGACGCCGCCCGCCCTACCGAGCACCTGACACCGTCGTCGTTGAACAGACCAAGGAAGAAATGACTACCCAGGCTTCCGCGCCGCCGCCCAGCACCAAGTCGCAGGCGCTGCGCTCGTACGACGTCGCCGACTTCCCGGCCCTCACCGGCCTGGAGGAGGAGTGGCGCTTCACCCCACTCAAGCGCCTCCGCGGCCTGACCACTGAGGCGCCGGCCGTGGCCGGCGCGGTCCGACACGAGTACGGCGACCTGCCCGAGGGCGTCGCCATCACCCGGGTCGGCCGGGACGACGAGCGGGTCGGCAGTGTGCTGACCCCGGTCGACCGGGTCAGCGCGTTGGCCTACGGTGCCGCCGCCGACGCCCTGCTGCTGCGGGTGGCCCCCGACGTGGTGCTCGGCGAGGCGGTGCGGCTGCGGGTGGTCGGCGAGGGTGTCGAGCAGCCGGTCTTCGGTCACACGTTCGTCGAGGTGGGCCGGTTCGCCGAGGCGACAGTGGTGGTGGAGCACGTCGGATCGGCCACCCTGGCCGACAACGTCGAGGTCGCCGTGGCCGACGGGGCGAAGCTGACCCTGGTCACTGTCGCCGACTGGGCCGACGACGCGGTCCAGGCTCAGCACCTGAAGATCAAGCTGGGTCGGGACGCCAAGGTCATCCACATCCAGGTCACCCTCGGCGGCGACCTGGTCCGGCAGTTCACCAGCGTGGAGTACACCGGGCGGGGCGGCGAGGCCGAGCTGTACGGGGTCTACTTCGCCGATGCCGGCCAGCACCTGGAGCATCGGCAGCTGGTCGACCACAACGTGCCGGACTGCCGCAGCTACGTCGGCTACCGGGGCGCCCTGCAGGGCGAGAGCGCGCACACCGTCTGGGTGGGCGACGTGCTCATCCAGGCCGAGGCGACCGGCACCGACACGTACGAGATCAACCGAAACCTGCTGCTCACCGACGGCGCGCGGGCGGACTCCGTACCCAATCTGGAGATCGAGACCGGCGAGATCGCCGGCGCCGGTCACGCCAGCGCGACCGGCCGCTTCGACGACGAGCAGCTGTTCTACCTGATGGCCCGGGGGATTCCGGAGAGTGAGGCCCGCCGGCTGGTGGTCCGTGGCTTCTTCGCCGAGCTGATCAACAAGATTCCGGTGGAGTCGCTGCGCGAGCAGCTCGGCGACGCGATCGAGGCCCGGCTCACCAAGGCCGGCGCCTGATGATCCGGATCTGCTCGACCGAGGACGTGCCGAAGGGCACCGCGATCAGCGCGGACGTCGACGGCACGCCCATCGCGCTGGTGCACGGCGAGGACGGCGAGTTCTACGCCGCGTACGACGAGTGCTCCCACGCCGCGGTCGCCCTCTCCGAGGGCGAGGTCGACGGCTGCACGCTGGAGTGCTGGCTGCACGGCTCCCGTTTCGACCTGCGCACCGGCGAGCCGACCGGCCTGCCCGCCACCGAACCCGTCCCCGTCTATCCCGTCGACGTTCGCGACGGAGACATCTACCTCAGCCTGACGCCGAGTAATGGAGTGACCCGATAATGAGCACCCTGGAGATCCGCGACCTGAAGGTGTCGGTCAAGCTGCCCGAGGGTGAGCTCAAGCCGATCCTGGCCGGCGTCGACCTGACCGTGAAGTCGGGCGAGACCCACGCCATCATGGGCCCGAACGGCTCCGGTAAGTCCACCCTGGCGTACTCGATCGCCGGTCACCCCAAGTACGAGATCACCGGCGGCACGGTGACCCTCGACGGCGAGGACGTGCTCGCCATGACCGTCGACGAGCGGGCCCGCGCCGGCCTCTTCCTGGCCATGCAGTACCCGGTCGAGGTGCCCGGCGTCTCGGTGGCCAACTTCCTGCGCACCGCGAAGACCGCCATCGACGGCGAGGCACCGAAGCTGCGCACCTGGGGTGGCGAGCTGCGCGGCGCGATGGAGCGCCTCCAGATGGACCCGGCGTTCGCCCAGCGCAACGTCAACGAGGGCTTCTCCGGTGGTGAGAAGAAGCGCCACGAGATCGTCCAGCTGGAGCTGCTCAAGCCGAAGATCGCCATCCTCGACGAGACCGACTCGGGCCTCGACGTGGACGCGCTGCGCGTGGTCAGCGGGGGCGTCAACCGGGTCCGCGACACCGGTGACACCGGCGTGCTGCTGATCACCCACTACACGCGGATCCTGCGCTACATCAAGCCGGACTTCGTGCACGTGTTCATCGCCGGCCGGATCGTCGAGCAGGGCGGCCCGGAGCTGGCCGACAAGCTCGAGGCCGAGGGCTACGAGCGGTACGCCGCCGGGGCCGGCACGGCCAAGGCCTGAGTGGGAGAGGCGCTGCCGAGATGACCAGCATCGCGATCCCTTCGGGGATGCCGCAGTACGACGACGCGCCGCGTTTCGACGTGGCCCGGGTGCGCGCCGACTTCCCGATCCTGGACCGGGAGATCAACGGGCATCCGCTGGTCTATCTCGACAGCGCCAACACCTCGCACAAACCCCGGCAGGTGCTCGACGTGCTCGGGGAGCACTACGCGCTGCACAACGCCAACGTGTCGCGCTCGGTGCACACCCTGGGCACCGAGGCCACCGAGGCGTACGAGGGGGCACGGGCGAAGATCGCCGCGTTCATCAACGCGCCGAGCGCCGACGAGGTGGTGTTCACGAAGAACTCCACCGAGGCGATCAACATCGTGGCGTACGCCTTCTCGAACGCCTCGCTGCGTCCGGACGGCGACCCCCGGTTCCGGCTCGGTCCGGGCGACGAGGTGGTGATCTCCGAAATGGAGCACCACTCGAACATCGTCCCGTGGCAGCTGCTCTGCGAGCGGACCGGCGCGACCCTGCGCTGGTTCCCGGTCACCGACCAGGGGCGGCTGGACGAGTCGGGCCTGGAGGACCTGGTCACCGAGCGGACGAAGATCGTCTCGCTGGTGCACATGTCCAACATCCTCGGCACCGTCAACGCCACCTCCCGGATCACCGCGCGGGTCCGTGAGGTGGGCGCGCTGCTGCTGCTGGACTGCTCGCAGTCGGTGCCGCACCTGCCCATCGACGTGGTCGACCTGGACGCCGACTACATCGTCTTCACCGGGCACAAGATGTGCGGTCCGACCGGCATCGGCGTGCTCTGGGGTCGCGGTGAGCTGCTGGCGGCCATGCCGCCGGTCTTCGGCGGCGGTTCGATGATCGAGACGGTCACCATGGCCCGCTCGACGTTCGCGGCGCCACCGGCCCGGTTCGAGGCGGGCACCCCGCCGATCGCCGAGGCGGTCGCCCTCGGTGCGGCGGTCGACTACCTGACCGGGATCGGGATGCGGGCCATCCAGTGGCACGAGAAGGAGCTGACGGCGTACGCGCTGGACGCGCTCGGCTCGGTGCCGGACCTGCGGATCTTCGGCCCGACCGTGCCGGTGGGCCGGGGCGGCACCATCTCGTTCGCGCTCGGTGACGTGCACCCGCACGACGTGGGTCAGGTGCTCGACTCGCTCGGCGTGCAGGTGCGGGTGGGCCACCACTGTGCCAAGCCGGTGTGCAGCCGGTTCGGCGTCCCGGCGATGACCCGGGCCTCGTTCTACCTCTACACCACCACCGAGGAGATCGACGCTCTGGTGGCCGGTCTGGAGCAGGTGCGGAAGGTGTTCGACTGATGCAGCTCGACCAGCTCTACCAGGAGATCATCCTGGACCACTACAAGCACCCGCACGGGCGTGGCCTGCGCGACGCCGACGACCCGGGCGACCGGGTCGCGGAAGCGCACCACGTCAACCCCACCTGCGGCGACGAGGTCACCATCCGGGTGGCCACCGACGGCACCGTGCTGCACGACATCTCGTACGACGGGATGGGCTGCTCGATCAGCCAGGCGTCGGCGAGCGTGCTGCACGAGTTGCTGCGCGGTCGGGGCACCGGGGAAGCTTTCGAGGTGCACGAGGCGTTCGTGGAGTTGATGTCCGGACGTGGCCAGGTCACGCCGGACGAGGACGTGCTCGGTGACGGGGTGGCCTTCGCGGGCGTGGCCCGCTACCCGGCCCGGGTCAAATGCGCGCTACTGCCGTGGATGGCGTTCAAGGACGCTGCGGCCCGCGCCGGTGTGGGCGTGAGCCCGGAGGTGAAGGCGTGACCGTGCGTCAGCGAGCGAATGACACAGTGGTGCCTGGTGGCATCACGAAGCGATGCGGAGGGACGGCATGAGCGAGAACACCGCTACCGAGGCGACGCCGGAGGCCGGTGACACCAGCGTGGTGCCGCAGACCGACGCCGCGACGACCGATGGCGGCGCTGACGCCGCTGCCGCTGCGGGCGGCGTCAGCAAGGCCATGCTCGCCGACATCGAGGAGGCGATGAAGGACGTCGTCGACCCGGAGCTCGGCATCAACGTGGTCGACCTGGGCCTGGTGTACGGCGTACACGTCGACGACGAGAACGTCGCCACCCTGGACATGACGCTCACCTCGGCGGCCTGCCCGCTGACCGACGTCATCGAGGACCAGACCCGGCAGGCGTTGACCACCGGCCCCGGCGGCGGCCTGGTCAACGACATCCGGATCAACTGGGTGTGGCTCCCGCCGTGGGGCCCGGACAAGATCACTGACGCGGGTCGGCACCCGCTCCGCTCCCACGGCTACAACGTCTGATCCGAACCACTTCGTCGAGCGCGGCACCCGTCCGGGTGCCGCGCTCGACGTGTTGAACGCCGACGTGAACAAGCACGGGTCGTTCCGGTCTGATCCTGACGGTCAACCGTCAACAGCTCAAGATCGCGCTCGATCATTGACTCAAGATCGCGCTCGATCATTGATGTAGTGGCCTCGGTGCGTCGCCGAGGCCACTACATCCTGGTTCGAGCACGACTTTGGCGGGGCGAGCCGGGCCGAGCCGGGGCGAGCCGGGGCGAGCCGGGGCGAGCCGGGGCCGGGGCGGGGGCGCGGCGAGCCGGGGTGGGGCGAGCCGGGGCGGGCGAGCCGGGGCGGGGCGCGGGGGAATTAGGTGGCGGGGGCGCGGGTTCGGCGCGCAGGATGCGCTTGTGATTGAGGCGTACCCGATGCAGGTCCCTGTCCGTGCGGCCACTGCCGTGCGTCGACAGCGGCCGGTTCCCGGACGAGCCTCGACCTGCCACCGACGTCCGTGACCGGGGCGTTCCTCGCCGGCCTGGTCGCCGGTTACGGCGTCGCCATTCCGGTCGGCGCGATCGCGATCCTCATCCTGGGGCTCAGTGCCCGTACCTCGTTTCGGGTCGGTGCGGCCGCGGCGCTCGCCGTGGCGACGGCCGACGGGCTCTACGCGGCCGTCGCCGTGCTCGGCGGTGCCGGGCTGGCCGATGTCATCGCGCCGGTCGCCGGGCCGCTGCGGGTGGTCGCCGCCGTGGTCCTGTTGGGGCTTGCCGGGCACGGCCTCTGGCGGACCTGGTCCGCGCACCATTCGCAGCGGCCACCGGCGGAACGCGCCGGTCGGGGCATGAGCACTCCGGGGCGGGCCTACGCGGCGCTGCTCGGCCTGACCCTGCTGAACCCGATGACGGTGCTCTACTTCGCCGCGCTGGTGCTCGGTCGCAGGGACACGGCCGAATCGGGCGTGGTCCCCATGGCACTCTTCGTGGCCGGGGTGTTCCTGGCGTCGGCGAGCTGGCAACTGGTCATCGCCGGCGGCGGCACGGTGGTCGGCCGGGCGTTGACCGGGCCGCGTGGCCGGCTGGTCACCGGCCTGGTCTCCAGCGCGCTCATCGCCGCGTTGGCGGTGGCCGCGCTACTGCCCAGCTGAACGGTCGCCGCGCCGTGCCGCGCCACGCTGGTCCGTGCCGGGCCGTGCTGCGTCTTGCCGGGCTGGGCCGTGGCGGGCCGTGCCGTGCCGCGCTGCGCCGCGCCGTGCCGTGCCGTGCCGGGCTGGTCCGTGCCGTGCCGTGCCGTGCCGCGCTGTGCCGGGCTGTGCCGTGCCGTGCCGCGCTGTGCCGGGCTGGGCCGTGCTGTGGCGGGCCGTGCTGCGTCGTGCCGTGCTGCGTCGTGCCGGGCTGGGCCGTGGCGGGCCGCGTCGGGTCGGGTCGGGCTGTCGGGCCGCGGAGCCCGCCCGGGGGTCCGGGCGGGCTCGCGGTGCCGTACGGTCGGGCGGTGACCAGTCGACCCGCAGCCGGCGGAGGTCGGTGGGTCGAGGTCGATCCGGCCCGCGTCGGCCGCTGGGTCGAGGGCTTCGCCGACCGGCACGGCCCGCCCATCACCAGCACACAGGAGTACGGCCTGCTGCTCGCCGCTCCGGACGGGGCGACCGCCGAGCTGTACGCCCCACCGGGCGCGCCGGTCGGCACGGATGTGGCCGGGTTCGTGGCCTCCGCCGTGACGCCGCGCCGGATCGGTCTGCTGCTGGCCCGCAAGGGCGCGGTGGCGATCGGGGTGGCCGAGGGTGCCGACCTCGTCAGCTCCAAGGTGGACACCCGGTACGTGCAGGGGCGCACCGCCGCGGGGGGATGGTCACAGCACCGGTTCGCCCGCCGGCGCGACAACCAGGCGAAGGCCGCGCTGGGCGACGCGGCGGACCTGGCCGTACGACTGCTGTTGCCGGCGGCGGCGACGCTCACCGCGCTGGTCTGCGGTGGTGACCGCAGGGCCGTGGACGGGGTGCTCGCCGACCGGCGGTTGGCCCCGCTCGTGCCGTTGCGGGCAGAGCGGTTGCTCGACGTGCCGGAGCCCCGGCACGCGGTGCTGCTCGCGGCGGTGGGCGCGGCCCGCGCGGTCCGGATCCGGTTGCGCGACCCCGATTGACCTCGCCCTCCGCCGACCAGGTCCCAGGGGAGACGGCCGCCACGCAAAACGGGGTTCCCGCCGTGCTGCCCGGCTGGCGGCCGGAGGATGGGCGCGTGGAGTTTCTGGTTGACATGGTGACGACGGTGCCGCCCGGAACGTCGGACGACGGGGTTGCTGAGATGCGCGCGCGTGAGGCGGCCCGCTCGGCCGAGCTGACGGCGCAGGGCAGTCTCCTGCGGCTGTGGCGGCCACCGCTGGCGCCGGGGGAGTGGCGTACGTGGGGGCTGTTCCGGGCCGACGACGCCGACGAGTTGGAGGCGGTGCTCGCGTCGATGCCGCTGCGTGCCTGGCGGCGCGAGACCGTGACGCCGTTGACGCCGCACCCGAACGACCCGGGACAACCGCCGCGCTGAGCCTGACGGGGCTCGCCCCGTGGGTCGGTGAGCACGACAGGCACGTTACGCGGCACGCCGCCAACAGGGAGATCATCATGTCCGAGGCCCAGATTCTGCGTACCGTCCTCGACCGGTGGAAGTCGGCTGTCGACGCCCACGAGCCCGATCGGGTCGCGGCGTGCTTCACCGACGACGCGATCTTCCAGGGGTTGCAGCCGTACTCGGTCGGTCGTGCCGGCGTCGCCGCGTACTACGCCGGCCAGCCGCTCGGCCTCACCGCCGCGTACGACGTCCGGGAGATCCGCCGTCTCGCCGACGACGTGGTCCTCGGCTACCTGGAGGTGGAGTTCGGCTTCACCGACCGGCCGGCCCTGACCGTCAACCTCGGTGTGCTGCTGCGGCGGGTAGGCGACGACTGGCTCATCGCCCACTACCAGGTGTCGCGGCTCACCTGACCAGGGAGGCGCCGTCGGCGACAGCGTCTGGTGCCCGAAACAGATCGTGGCAGGCCCGCCGGAGGGGCCTGCCACGATCTCGGAAC
>NZ_JAGPXZ010000320.1:0-6531 GCF_018070305.1 Micromonospora sp. M51
GTCCCCTGGCCGTTGGCCGACCGGGGGGTGAACCCGTCGCCGCCGTTCGTCCCGGCCGCGCCGGTCAGATCGGACCAGGCGGGCATCGAGCGGTACGTACCACCGTTGGCGGGGGTGCCGGCGCCGTTGCGCGACGCGGGCTCGAACGGACGGCCGCCCAGGGTGACCTGGTTGCCGGACGACTCGCTGGGGCGAGGGCCGTTGCCCAGGGCGGGCAACGCGCCGAAGACCGGCGTGGGCCCACCCGACTGCGGACCACCGAACTGGGGTGCACCGCCCGCCGCCGGCAGCGCCGGAGGCTGCTGCACCCGGCCGGACAGCGCCCGGGGCACCAGGACTGAGGTAGGCAGGGTCACTTCGGCGACGGTGCCGCGGTCGTTGCCGGGGCGCAGCTCCACCCGGACCCCGTGCCGCGACGCCAGCCGGGCGACCACGACCAGGCCCATCATCCGGGACACCGCCACATCCACCTGGGGCGGCGTCGCGAGCCGCTCGTTCAGGTCGTGCAGCTGCTCGGCGCTGATGCCGATGCCGCGGTCCTCGACGTACAGCGAGGAACGGTCGCCGACCCGGCGGGCCTCGACCATGACCTGCGAGTCGGGCGGGGAGAACGCGGTGGCGTTGTCGAACAGCTCAGCGACGAGGTGCACCAGGTCGTTGACCGCGTGCGCGGCGACCTCGATGTCCCGGTCGATGACGCCGAACTCGATCCGGGTGTAGTGCTCGACCTCGGACTGCGCGGCGCGCAGCACGTCGATGAGAGCGGCCGGCTCACGCTGCACACGGGTGGAGTCGGCGCCGGCGAGCACCAGCAGGTTCTCGTCGTTGCGGCGCATCCGGGTGGCGAGGTGGTCCAGCTGGAACAGCTCGGCCAGCCGGTCCGGGTCTTCCTCGCCGCGCTCCAGCCGGTCGAGGTGCCCGATGAGGCGGTCGACCAGGATCTGTGAACGGCGGGCCAGGTTGACGAACATGGTCGCGACGGAGGCGCGCAGTGCGGCCTGCTCGGCGGCGGTACGGACGGCTTCCAGGTGGACGGCGTTGAACGCCTCGGTCACCTGGCCGAACTCGTCCTTGCTGCGCACCGGTAGCGGCTCGGCGATCTGGTTGGCCAGCTGCACCGGGGACAACTGCCCGACGACCTGCGGGTCGCGCAGGCGGGCCACCGCCTGTGGCAGGCCGTACTGGGCGACGGAGAGCGCGCCCTGCCGCAGCTCACGTAGTGAGCGGGCCATCGAGCGAGCCACCAGGTACGCGAAGAGGATGGCCAGCAGCAGCATGCTGAGCAGCAGGCCGGTCTCCAGGAAGACCTGGCGCTGGACGTCGGACCGGAGGTTGTCGGCCTGGTTGACCACTTCGCCGTCGAGTTTGCGCTCAACGGTGCGGATCAGCTTGGCGTTGGCCGTCATGGCGGCTTCCCACTGGTCCGGGCCGAACGGGGCGCCACGCATGTCGCCGGTGGTGTTGCCGTCGATCCAGCCGGTGTAGTTCTGCGCCTGCCGGCGGTCGCCGCCGGCGACCGTCTGGTCGTGGAACTTCGCGTCGTCCGGGGTGGCCACGGCCTTGAAGCTCTGCAGAGCCTGCTGCTGGCCGGTGTCACTGGCGACGTAGTCCCTGCGCAGTGCCGGGGTCAGGCGCTTTCCGCCCTTGACGCCCAGCGCACGGTGCACCACGACCCGGCGGGCGGCGAGGAACTCCTTCTCCCGGGCGACCGCCGCGGCGGCGCGCATCCGGTCGCTCAGCTGGTTGTCACCGGCGAGCTGCGTGGACGAGTCACGGATGGCGAGCAGGTCACTGATCAGACCCTCGTACGCCTGCACGGTCTCGGTGAGCGCGAGCTTTCCGTTGAACACCTGGCTGCGGACGCCCGACAGGTCCTGCAGGTTCTGGTCGATGCTGTCGAGCAGACCCTCCAGGCTGCTCGGCAGGTCCTCGATCTCGGCCCGCTGCTGCCGGTAGGGGGCAGCTTCCTGGTCGACCCGGGAGTTCACCCGGTTGTAGGCCTCCTGGTACTGCGCCGTCGGCTGCGTCCCGTCTGCGCCCAGCAGCAGCACGGCGGCGGTCCGCTCGTCCTGCAGGGCGTCGACCAGGTCACCCGAGTAGCTCGACAGGTTGGCCAGGTCGCCAGCTCGGTTGGCATTGTTGAGCGTCTCCAGGTGGTCGACAAGACCACTGGTGCCCACCACGACCGTGGCGATGGTCGGCACGATCATGATGAGACCGAGCTTGGACCAGATCGGCATGTCCCGGAGCCGGCTGGCCGGCCGGCGCAGCCGCGACAGGAAGGAGCCCGCCGTCTTTGGCCGTTTGCTCACGTCACCGCCCTCGCGATTACAGCTTGAACGCGTTGCCCCGGGCAACGCCCAGCGACCGACCCGGCGGGTCGGACCCCCGAGATTCCATCACGCCGGTCGACAAGAAGAAAGCCCAGGTTGTCCCCAACCGAAGGTGTGATGAGATGTTGATGCGATTTGATAGCAGTCTGTCTGGCCGGAGTAACTGAAGGTAATGGAACATCCGCACCGCGTGGTCCTACTAGCCGGCCCTTCTGGGTCCGGAAAGTCGTACATAGCGCAGCAAACCGGCTTGCCGGTGCTCTGCTTGGACGACTTCTACAAAGACGGCGATGACCCTACGTTGCCGCTACGAAACGGCCAGGTGGATTGGGAATCGCCGCAGTCGTGGGACGCCCCCGGTGCGGTGGAAATCATTGCCCGACTTGCCCGTGAGGGTCGAGCCGATGTGCCGGTTTATGCGATCGGCGCCGATCGACGGGTGGCCACCCGGCCATTTGATGTCGCCGGTTCGCCAATTTTCGTGGCCGAAGGGATCTTCGCCGCCGAGATCGTCGAGGAGTGTCGTCGACTCGGCCTGCTCGCCGGGGCGTACGCGCTGCGCCGCCCGCGTGGGGCGACCTTCCTGCGCCGACTCGCCCGCGACCTGTCCGAGCAGCGCAAGGCGCCCCGGGTGCTGATTCGGCGCGGGGTGGCGCTGCTGCGGGCCGAGCCCGCGGTGCTGCGTCGGCAGATGGGCCTGGGCGCGGAGGCGGCCCGCGCCCGGGAGGTGCTGAGCCGGGTGGCCAGCCTGCTCGCCGGCCACCCGCACGGCTGAGCTCAGGCCAGCAACTTCGCGTACGCCGGCTTGATCACCTCATCGATGATGCGCAGCCGCTCGTCGAACGGGATGAAGGCGCTCTTCATCGCGTTGATGGTGAACCACTGCAGTTCCTTCCACCCGTAGCCGAACGTCTCCACCAGCAGCGACATCTCCCGCGACATGGAGGTGCCGCTCATCAGCCGGTTGTCGGTGTTGACGGTCACCCGGAAGCGCAGGTCCCGCAGCAGGCCGATCGGGTGATCCGCGATCGAGTCCACCGCACCGGTCTGCACGTTCGACGAGGGGCACAACTCCAGCGGGATGCGCTTGTCCCGGACGTACGCGGCCAGCCGGCCGAGCGAGCCGTCGGGCGCGATGTCGTCGACGATCCGCACCCCGTGGCCGAGCCGGTCCGCTCCGCACCACTGGATCGCCTGCCAGATCGACGGCAGACCGAACGCCTCGCCGGCGTGGATGGTGAAGTGGAAGTTCTCCCGCTGGAGGTACTCGAAGGCGTCCAGGTGCCGGGTGGGCGGGAAGCCCGCCTCGGCGCCGGCGATGTCGAAGCCGACCACTCCGGCGTCCCGGTGCCGCACTGCCAGTTCGGCGATCTCCTGCGAGCGGGCGGCGTGCCGCATCGCGGTCAGCAGGGTGCCCACCCGGATCGTCAGGCCCGCCTCGACCGCCTGCGCGGTGCCCTCGGCGAACCCGGCCAGCACCGCCTCGACCACCTCGTCCAGGCTGAGGTCCCGCTCCAGGTGCTGCTCCGGGGCGAAGCGCACCTCGGCGTAGACCACCCCGTCGGCGGCCAGGTCGAGGGCGCACTCACGGGCCACCCGACGCAGCGCGGGCGCGGTCTGCATGACCGCCACGGTGTGCGCGAACGTCTCCAGGTAGCGCTCCAGGGAGCCGGAGTCCGCCGCCTCCGCGAACCAGCGTCCGAGCGCCTCCGGGTCGGTGGTGGGCAGTTCGTGGCCCACCTCGGCAGCCAGGTCGACGATCGTCGCCGGCCGCAGCCCACCGTCGAGGTGGTCGTGCAGCAGCGCCTTGGGAACCTTGACGATGTCCTCGTACCGGATAGTTGCGACCATGCTCAGACCCTAGTCAGCGGCCCGGACGGACCGGGACGGGACCGGTCGGGTGTCACGGCCGCCAGCCGTAGACCCCGGTCCACGGCGAGGCGGATCACCAGTCGCCCGTCGGCGACCATGGCGGCCCGATGGCGGCGGGACGCGACGCCGGGCGGCGAATCGATGACGTGTCAACCAACCGCTAGACTCGTCAGGTGGACGCAACCCGGTGGCTGGCTGCACGCGAGGATTGCTCTGGTCGCGCAGCCGGCTCTCCCACCACCTGACCCGCATGCAGCAGCGTGGCCTGGTCACCCGCGAGGAGTGCGCCGACAACGCCCGCGGTTCGGTCGTCGTCCTCACCCCCGCCGGCCGGCAGGCCATCGAGACCGCCGCACCCGGCCACGTGGCCGCCGTCCGCCGGCACCTGATCGACCTGCTCACGCCTGCGGAGATCGACGCGCTCGGCGCGCTCACCCACCGGGTGGTCGACCACCTCGGCGGGCGGGCGCCCCAGCCCCGGCACGCTGCGGAGGCCTGACGTGGACCCCCGCATCCTCCACCGACTGCGCTGCCCGGTCTGCGGCGAGCCGCTGGCCGAGACGACAGCCGGCACCGCCAGGGCACTGCGCTGCCCGCGCCGGCACAGCTTCGACATCGCCCGCCAGGGGTACGTCAACCTGCTCGCCGGACGCGCCCCACACGCCGGCGACACCGCCGAGATGGTGGCCGCCCGCGCGGACTTCCTCGCCGCCGGGCACTACGACGTCATCGCCGCCGCCCTCGCCACAGCCGCCACGGACGCCGTCGGCCGTCTCGACGCTACGGACGCCCCACACCCGGCACCTACTCCGCCCACCCTTTGCTCTGCACCCGTCGAGGCGACGGTCTCCCCGCCGAGCCGTCGCCTCGGTGGGTGCAGAGCAAAGGACCCAACAGCAAGGGCAAAGGACCCAACAGCAAGGGCAAAGGACCCAACAGCAGAGGAACGCGTCGAGCCGCCGCCGGACTTCGGGGCGTACCCCCTGGTGGTGGATGCCGGCGCCGGCACCGGCCGGTACCTCGGCGCGGTGCTGGCGGCGCTGCCCGACGCCGTGGGTCTGGCTCTGGACGTGTCCAAGCCGGCACTGCGCCGCGCGGCCCGTGCCCACCCTCGGGCCGCCGCCGCGCTCGCCGACACCTGGCAACGACTGCCGCTCGCGGACGCCTCGACCGCGGTGCTGCTGAACGTCTTCGCCCCGCGAAACGGTGCCGAGTTCCACCGGGTGCTCGACCCGGCCGGGACGCTGCTGGTGGTCACGCCCGACACCGACCATCTCGCCGAGTTGGTGGATGCCCTCGACCTGCTGCGGGTGGACCCGGACAAGGCCGACCGGGTGACCGGGAGCCTGGGCGGGCACTTCACGCCGGCCGGCTCGGCCGTGCACCGGGCGCAGCTGACACTGACCCGGCCGGAGGCCGCCAGCCTGGTCGGGATGGGCCCGAGCGCCTGGCACACCGACCCGGACGCGCTCGCCGCCCGGCTGGCCGCCCTGCCCGAACCGGTCCGGGTGACGGTGGCGGTGCGGGTGGACGCATACCGGCCCCACTGACCTCAGGTCGACAGGTCGACCTCTTCCCAACCGGGCGGCTCGTCGTGGTACGGCCCCCGCAGGATCACCGCCCACTCCAACGCCCAACGCCGCTGCCCGATCGCGTTCGCGTCGACCAGGCCCGGCGCGCGCCGGCCGCCGCGCTCGGTCTCCAGGTACGCCCAGTCCAGGCAGTAGTGCAGGTCGAGCAGGGCGGCCGCGTCGGCCGGGTGCTGTGGCGCCGTGAGGATCCGGGAGCGCCAGTGCGGGAAGGTCTCCCCCTCGGCGATGTGCGGCAGCCGCTCGATCAGCCGCTCGTCGACGGCCAGGGTGGGGTCGAGCTGCTTGCTCAGGCCGAGCACCCAGGCCAGCGCGAAGAGCGCGTCGTGGTGCAGCACGAACGACCGGTGGTCGCCCTTGCCGCCCATCACGAACTGCCACTCCGGCGGGGTGACCATGTCGACCAGGTGCGAGCCGAGCAGCCAGCTCATCGCCGCCTGCGGGGGCATCCCGAAGCAGCGGGCCAGGATCAGGTGCAGCACCGCGATCCTCGCCTCGATCTCCCCGGTCGGGCGCAGGTCGATCTGGTCACCCGGTTCCCAGACGAGGGGAAACTGGGCCGGCGGCAACGGCAGGCCCAGCCGGGACAGCTCGTCCAGGCTCGCCTCGCGCACCTCACGTGGGTCGGGGGCAGCAACGCTCACGGCGGATCTTCCTGTCTGCTCGCGCCGGCGCAAGGCCGGTTGTCCCCCCTTGGCCTGCGACAATAGCGCTCCCAGGTGACTGGCACCACGCCA
>NZ_JAGPXZ010000321.1:0-6529 GCF_018070305.1 Micromonospora sp. M51
GGATGCTGCTGCCTCCCACGATCGGGAAGCAGCAAGAACTCTGACGTTGCGCGGATCTTGGGGTTCGTTCGCGACGGTGCCGGCGGGGTCAGGCGGCGGGGAGGTACTTGGCCAGGTCGTCGAGGATCTTGTTGGCGGCGCCGACGCCGATGCCGGTCATCCAGACCTCGTCGGAGACGGGGTACGCCTTGCCGGCCTTGACGGCGCCCAGGCCCTTCCAGAGGGTTCCGCCAGCCACCTTGCTCTGCTCGGCGGCGGCCTTGTCGCCGTACGCGGTCACGAAGATGACGTCACCGTCGACCTCGCTGATCCGCTCGGGGCTGACCCGGTCGAAGCGCTTGTCCTCCTTGTTGGCGAGCATCTGCCGCTCGGGGCGGCCGAGGCCGGTGTCGCCGATGACGATGCCGGAGAACGAGTCCGGGCCGTACACCCGGATGTTGCCGGGCAGGAACCGCACGATCGACACCTTGCGCGCGGCGGGGTCGCCGAGGGTGGCACCGAAGTCCTTGGCCCGCTTCTCGTACGCGCCGAGCAGGTCCTTGGCCTGCTGCTCGCGGCCGAGCGCCTTGCCGTCGAGGAGGAGGTTCTCCTTCCAGGTGATGCCCACCTTGTCGGTGAACACGGTTGGCGCGATGGCGGCCAGTTCGTCGTAGAACTTCTCCTGGCGGAACTTGCTGCCCAGGATGAGGTCCGGCTTCAGCGCGTTGATCGCCTCCAGGTCGGGCTCGGTGAGCACCCCGACCTCCTTGATGCCGGCGAGCTTGTCCGCGCCGAAGTAGGTCGGCCAGCTCTTGGCCTCACCGGCGGTGGCGGCACCGACGGGCGTGATGCCCAGTGAGAGCGCCGTGTCGATCTTGTCGGTGTCGAGCACGACCACCCGCTTGGGCTCCGCCGGGACCTTGGTGGTGCCCATGGCGTGGGTGATCTCCCGGGTCTCCCCGGTGGTGGTGCCGGCGACCGGGTCGCTCTCACCGCAGGCGGTGAGTCCGACGCCGAGGGCGGCGGCCGCGGCGAGAGCGGCGACGAGACGACGCATCAGAGTCCTTTCGAGGGGTACGAGCCGGCGAGCGGAATCGCTGCGTCGGCGGGGGTGACCGGGCTGGCGGAGGTGCCACCGGTGTACGCGGGCACCACCAGGGGTGCGCCGGTCACCGGGCAGGGCACGACCACACAGGCCAGCCCGAAGACGTCGCGGACCAGGTCGGCGGTGAGGATCTCCCGGGGCGGTCCGGCGGCCACCACGGCGCCGGCGCGCATCGCGACCAGGTGGTCGGCGTAGCGGGCGGCCTGGTTCAGGTCGTGCAGCACGGCGACCACGGTGCGGCCCCGCTCGGCGCGCAGCCGGTGCAGCAGGTCCAGCACCTCCACCTGGTGGGCCAGGTCGAGGAAGGTGGTCGGCTCGTCCAGCAGCAGGGCGTCGGTGTCCTGGGCGAGGGTCATGGCGATCCAGACCCGTTGCCGCTGACCGCCGGAGAGGCTGTCCACCGGTCGGTCGGCCAGGTCGGTCACGTCGGCGAGGGCCATCGCCTGGTCCACCGCCGCGCCGTCCTCCGACGACCACTGCCGCCACCACCGCTGGTAGGGCTGCCTGCCCCGCCCGACCAGGTCCGCCACGGTGACGCCCTCGGGCACCAGCGGGCTCTGCGGCAGGACGCCGAGGCGGCGGGCGACCTCCCGGGTCGGCAGGTCGCGGATCGCGGTGCCGTCCAGCAGCACCGTGCCCCGGCGGGGGTTGAGCAGCCGGGCCATCGTGCGCAGCAGGGTGGACTTGCCGCACGCGTTGGGGCCGACGATGACGGTGAACGCGTCGGTCGGCAGGTCCAGGTCGAGCCCGTCGAGCACGGTCCGGTCGTCGTAGCCGGCGACCAGGTCGCGGGTAGAGAGCATCACACGACTCCTCGAGGCGTCACGACGACCGCCGCCGACCACGCAGCAGCAGGAAGATCAGGTACGGGCCACCGATCGCGGCGGTCAGCACCCCGGCGGGCAGTTGGGTGGGTGCGAACAGCCGCCGGCCGGCCAGGTCGGCCAGCACCAGCAGGAGCGCGCCGAGCAGGGCCGCGCAGACCAGCGGCGGCCGTTCGGCGCGTACCAGCCGGCGGGCCACCTGCGGGGCGACCAGCGCCACGAAGTCCACGGCCCCGACCTGGGCGGTGACCATCGCGGCGACGAGCACACCGGTGCCGGCGAGACCGATCCGGCGGGCCACCGGGCGCAGCCCGACGCCCCGGGCGGTGTCGTCGTCGAGGGCGGTGCTGTTCAGCGCCCAGCCGGCCCAGGCCAGCACCGGCAGCAGCACCAGCAGGGTGCCGGCGATCCAGGCGGCCTCGCTCCAGCCCTTGCCGGCCAGGGTGCCGATCAGCCAGATCTGCGCGCGCAGCCCGTCGATCGGGTCGGCGGTGAGCATGACCACCTCGGTGAGCGCCCGGAAGCCGAACGCGACCGCCACGCCGGCGAGCACGAACCGCTGTGCCGCCAGCCCGTGCCGGGCGCCAAGGGCGAACAGCAGCGCCGCCGCGAGCAGCCCACCCACCAGCGCGGTGGGCGCCACCAGCACGGCGGCCATTCCGCTGGTCAGGGCCACGGTGGCGGCGAGACCGGCACCCTGGGTGATGCCGATGACGTCCGGGCTGGCGAGCGGGTTGCGGGCCACGCTCTGGATCAGCGTGCCAGCCACGCCGAAGGCGGCGCCGGCCACGGCGGCCAGCACGACGCGCGGCAGCCGAAGGTCGAAGACCACGAGGTCGTACGGGGTGCCGGCCCCGGAGAGGGCACGCAGCACGTCGGCCGGGGCGACGTACGGGGTGCCCAGCGAGAGACTGAGCACCACGGCCAGCAGGAGCAGCACGGTCAGCACGGCGGCCACCAGGACCGCGCGACGGCGGATCAGCAGGCTGACCGGGCCGATCCGCAGCAGCGACCGCCCGGCCAGCCGGATCGACTCACCGGACGGCACGGCGGTGCTCGACAGGCCGGCGGCACCGGGCGAGGCGGCGGCGGACGAGCCGGCGGCGGAGGCGGCGGACGAGCCGGCGGCGTCAGACGCGTCGGAGGGGCCGGAGGTGCGCTGGGTGGTGGTCACGCGGTCACCACCCGGGCGCGACGGACCAGCACGGCCAGCAGTGGCGCACCGATCAGCGCGGTGACGATACCGGCCGGGATTTCGCCGGGTGGGGCGACGAGCCGACCGACGATGTCGGCGGCGAGCAGCAGCGCCGGCCCGAGCAGGGCGGAGACGGCCAGGGTCCAGCGGTGGTCCGCGCCGACCAGGGCGCGCGCCAGGTGCGGCACGGCCAGCCCGACGAACGCGACCGGGCCGGCAGCGGCCACCGCCGCACCGGTCAGCAGCACGGCGGCGAGGCCACCGCCGAGGCGGACCAGGCCGATCCGGTGGCCGAGTCCACGGGCCACGTCGTCGCCGAGGGCCAGCGCGTCCAGACCGCGGGCCACCAGGGCGGCCAGGACCAACCCGACGAGGACGAACGGCAGCACCTGCGCGGTGACCGACAGGTCCCGGCCGGACAGACCGCCGACCACCCAGAAGCGGTACTCCTCGAAGGTGCGGGCGTCGATGCTGAGCAGGGCGTACACCCCGGAGGCCAGGCTGGCGTCGAGCGCCGCGCCGACCAGCGCGAGGGTGACCGGGCTGGCGCCCTCGCGGGCGCGGGTGGCGATGGCGAAGACCAACAGCCCGGCGATCAGGGCTCCGGCGATGCCGAACCAGACGTACCCGGCGAGCGTGCCGACGCCGAAGACGGAGATCGCCAGGACCACCCCGAACGACGCGCCAGCGCTGATGCCCAGGATGCGCGGCTCGGCGAGGGGGTTGCGGGTGAGCGCCTGGAACAGCACCCCCGCCACGGCGAGCGCGAGGCCGACGGCGAGGCCGAGCGCGGTCCGTGGCATCCGCAGCTCACGGACGATGGTGCTGGCGTCGCCGCCGTCGGGTGCGACGAGCGCGTGCCAGACCTGGTCGACGCCGAGTTGTCGGCTGCCGAGCGCGAAGCTGGCCAGCGCGGTGAGCAGCAGCACCAGCGCGGCCCCGACGGTGACGGCCACCCGGCGGCCGGTACGGGTGCCGGACCGGTTGCGGGCCGGGGTCGGCCGGGTGGCGAGGGTGGTCACGAGTCTCCTGCACGTTCACGCTTAGGTTCGCCTAACCTTAGCCGAGCTGCAGAAAGAGGCCTAACCGGCGTCTGTCGATGCCGTCGGGGCTCCCCCGGCCCCGCCCGCCGCGCCACCGTCACCGGCCGCCGCGCCACCGCGCGGCAACACGTTCAGCGGTCGCATCATCTCGTTGTCCTCGTGCTCCAGCAGGTGGCAGTGCCAGGCGTACCGACCCGGCAGGTCGAAGTGCGCCTTGATCCGGGTCACCTCCCACGGGTACGCGAGCACCGTGTCCATCAACCCCCGGTCCGCCGGGCCCGGCTGCACCCTGCCCGAGTGTCCCCGGCCGAGCAGCTCGAACTGGACCTGGTGCAGGTGGACCGGGTGCACGTGCCGGGTGAAGTTGCGCACCTCCCAGACCTCGGTGTCGCCGAGGGTGGGCTGTTCGGTCACCGGATCGCTCCAGCGCAACGGCAGACCCCGGCCGCGCTCGTCGAGGACGCCGAGCAGCATCACCGTCGACCCGCCGGACCCGCGCTCGTTGAGCGACAGCCGGCGTACCCGCTGGGCCGCTCCGAGCCGAGGGTGCGCCGGCAGCCGTAGTTGTTCCGGTGGGACGCTGGGGTCCGCGCCGGCGGCGTCGGTGACCACGAACCGCAGCACCTGCCCGGTGGTCTGCGGGTCGGCCGGCGGGAAGTCCACCCCGGGGCGACCGCCGGCGTACATCCCGTCCGGCCCTTCGTTCACGAGGTACAGCTCGGTGCCGGCCGGGACGTCGGTGAAGTCGACGATCGCGTCGACCCGCTGGGCGGGGCCGAGTGACACGCGTTCGTGCGCCACCGGCTCCGGCAGGAAGCCGCCGTCGCTGCCGATCTGCCAGACCGGCAGCACCGGCCGGGCCGGCCGGGCGGTGGCGTTCGCGGCCACGCTGAGCAGCAGGAAACGGCTGTTGCAGCCGTTGAGCAGCCGGAACCGGTAGCGCCGGCGCCGCACTGTCAGCGTGGGCCAGGTGCGGCCGTTGACCACGATGGTGGAGCCGGAGAACCCGGGCACGGACACTGGCGGCCCGTCGCCGTTGCCGGAGTACCGCTTCGGGTATTGCAGGTCGCCGTCGGCGGTGAAGCTGCGGTCCTGGATCATCAGCGGGATGTCGTGGTACGAGGCGGTCGGCGGGTCGGCGCGGGTCGGCGCCGGGCCGGGCAGCACTTCCTCCGGCAGCTCGTCCCCGCCGAGCAGGTAGAACCCGGCGGGCCCGGCGTAGACGTTCTCGCGGGTGAGCCCGAGCGTGTGGTCGTGGTACCAGAGGGTGCACGGGCGCTGGTCGTTCGCGTACTCGAAGGTGGCCGAGCCCGGCGTCCAGCGCAGCCCGGACCGTTCGGCGAACCGGGACCGGAACTCGCGGTACGCGCTGCCGGACACGGCGAAGTCCGGCGGCAGGTCGCGGGCCGCCGGCAGGTACCACGCCTCGGCGTGCCCGTCGCTCTCCTGGGCGCTGTGCGCGCCGTGCAGATGCACCACCTGCGGCACCGGTCCGCGATACCCCTGCGGGCTGCCGTCCCACCGCCCGTGACGGTCCCGGTGCTCGATGCCACCGGCCGATATGAGAATGAGATTCGCGGACGACCACAGGACGGACAGATGCTCGATGACACCCAGAAGAGGGACATTCGCCTCATAGGGTGGGAACATGCGATTCGACCAGCACACGGTCGTCCTGCTGAGCCGACCGTCGGATCCGCCGGAGCTGCCGCAGGACGCCATCGACCGCCTGCAGGACGCCCACCTGGCGCATCAGGCGGGCCTCGTGCAGCAGGGGCTGGTGCTCGCGGCCGGGCCGTTCCTCCACCCCGACGACGAGCGGTTGCGGGGCTTCGTGGTGCTGTCCATCGCCCCGGACGAGGCCCGCGCGCTCTTCGCCAACGACCCGGCCGTGCGTGCCGGTCGCCTGCTCGCGCGGGTGACCACCTGGCTGCTCCCGGAGGGCAACCTGCGCTTCGAGAGCGTGCCGGTGCCGCAGTCGATGCTGGAGGCCGCCGCCGGAGACTGACGCGCGCCCGGTCAGCCGGCCGAGTCGCTGCCGGTCTCCGCGGGCAGCTCCCCGAGCGGGACCACCAGCGGGACGTCCATCGGGCCGACGATCACCCGCAGGTCCGGGAAGTGGTCGGCCAGCACCTGCCGGCACCGGGCACAGGGCGCGACGACCTCGCGACCGCGGTCGGCGACCGTGACGATCGTCTCCAACGCGGTGACGCCCTGCGTCGCGGCCGTGGCGATCACGACCAGCTCGGCGCAGACCGCTGCGCTGGCGTGCCGGACGTTCACGCCCGTGAAGACCCGCCCGTCCACGGTCCGGGCCGCCGACGCGACAGTGTGGCGCTGGCTGCGGCACCGCAGCTTGGCGACCGCGGTGGCGGCCTGCACC
>NZ_JAGPXZ010000322.1:0-6524 GCF_018070305.1 Micromonospora sp. M51
GCGGCGCCGGGGGCGCCGGGGGCGCGGCGGCCGCCGCGCGGGGCCGCCCCCACCGCCTGGAGGGGGTCGTGGTCCGCGGCGACCAGCGGGGCCGGGAGTTGGGCTTCCCCACCGCCAACCTGCTCTGCCACCGGTACGCGGCGGTGCCCGCCGACGGGGTGTACGCGGCCCGGCTGATCCGGCGCGGTCAGCGTGAACCGCTGCTCGCGGCGGTCTCGGTGGGCACCAACCCGACCTTCTCCGGCCGGGAGCGGCGGGTGGAGGCGTACGCGCTGGACTGCTCCGGCGACCTGTACGGCGAGCGGCTGGCCCTGGACTTCGTGGCGCACCTGCGTGGTCAGGTCCGGTACGACTCGATCGAGCCGTTGATCGCCCAGATGAACCAGGACGTCGAGCGCACCAGGCGCGCGTTGGCCTGATCGTCGTGGCGTGACGGGCCGCCACCGAGGCCCTTCGCCGGGTGTTACCGGCGAGTGCTGGTAGTCTTGCCGGGACGTCGGGTGACCGGCGTGGGGCCTCGCGTGCCTGCTCGACGCCGCGGGTGCGAGGTACCGGTCCGTTCCCGGTCCATCGGGACGACGGACACCCACTTGATCAACCCATCGAAACAGGGAGAACATGGCGCTCGATCAGGAAGCCAAGGCCAGCATCCGCGCGGAGTACGCGACCGCCGAGGGCGACACCGGTTCGCCGGAGGTTCAGGTCGCGGTCCTCACCAAGCGGATCGCGGAGCTGACCGAGCACCTGAAGGTGCACAAGCACGACCACCACAGCCGCCGTGGGCTGCTGCTGCTGGTCGGCCGGCGCCGTCGGTTGCTCAACTACGTCCAGAAGAAGGACATTGCCCGCTACCGGTCGCTCATCGAGCGGCTCGGTCTGCGCCGGTGACGTGACGGGGGAGTGGCCGGACGGCCGCTCCCCCGTGCCGCGTCCCACCTGAAGAACACGGGCCGCGCGACCACCCGAGAGGGAGCCGGTCAGCGTACCGGTCTCCGGTAGTGGCCCCCGGGAACCCGGCATCATGCCGACCACCCGGGCGCTTCGATCGAAGACCGGCCGGCTGAGCAGCTCCCCGATGTCGTGGGCCCACGACGCGAAGGAGCACGACAGCACATGACCGAGACCAAACTCGGCACCGAATCCCGCACCGCCGTGATCGACAACGGGTCCTTCGGCACCCGTGAGATCACCTTCTCCACCGGTCGGCTGGCTCGCCAGGCCGCCGGTTCCGTCATCGCCCAGCTGGGCGAGACGGTGGTTCTCTCCGCCACGACCGCCGGTAAGCACCCGAAGGAGCAGTTCGACTTCTTCCCGCTGACCGTCGACGTCGAGGAGCGGATGTACGCCGCGGGCCGCATCCCCGGCTCGTTCTTCCGCCGTGAGGGTCGGCCCAGCGAGGACGCCATCCTCACCTGCCGGCTGATCGACCGGCCGCTGCGCCCGTCCTTCGTCAAGGGCCTGCGCAACGAGGTCCAGGTCGTCGAGACCGTCCTCGCGCTCGACCCGCAGCACCCGTACGACGTCGTGGCGATCAACGCCGCCTCGATGTCGACCAAGCTCTCCGGCCTGCCGTTCTCCGGCCCGATCGGGGCGACCCGTGTCGCCCACATCGACGGCCAGTGGGTCGCCTTCCCGACCCTGGAGGAGCTGGCCCGCGCCACCTTCGACATGGTCGTGGCCGGCCGCACGCTCGACGACGGCGACGTCGCGATCATGATGGTCGAGGCCGAGGCCACCCCGAACGCCGTCGCCCTCATCTCGGCCGGTGCCACCGCCCCGACCGAGGAGATCGTCGCCAGCGGCCTGGAGGCCGCCAAGCCGGCGATCCGTGAGCTGTGCCGCGCGCAGAGCGAGCTGGCCGAGGTCGCCGCCAAGCCGGTCACCGAGTTCCCGGTCTTCCTGGACTACCAGGACGACGTGTACGACGCCGTGGCCGAGCTGGCCCGCGCCGACGTGGCCGAGGCGATCACCATCGCCGGCAAGGCCGACCGTGAGGAAGCCCTGGACCGGGTCAAGGCCCGCGTCGCCGAGGAGCTGGGCGCTCGGTTCGAGGGTCGGGAGAAGGAGCTCAGCGCTGCCTTCCGCTCGCTGACCAAGTCCGAGGTGCGCAACCGCGTGCTGCGCGAGCAGGTCCGCATGGACGGGCGTGGCCCGCGCGACATCCGGGCGCTGACCGCCGAGGTCGGGGTGCTGCCCCGGGTGCACGGTTCGGCGCTGTTCGAGCGGGGCGAGACCCAGATCCTGGGTGTCACCACGCTGAACATGCTCCGGATGGAGCAGATGGTGGACACGCTCTCCCCGGAGAACCGCAAGCGCTACATGCACAACTACAACTTCCCGCCGTACTCGACCGGTGAGACCGGCCGGGTCGGCTCGCCGAAGCGTCGGGAGATCGGCCACGGCGCCCTCGCCGAGCGGGCGCTGATCCCGGTGCTGCCGTCGCGCGAGGAGTTCCCGTACGCCATCCGGCAGGTCTCCGAGGCGCTCGGCTCCAACGGCTCCACCTCGATGGGTTCGGTCTGCGCCTCGACGCTGGGCCTGCTCTCCGCCGGTGTCCCGTTGAAGGCGCCGGTCGCCGGCATCGCGATGGGCCTCATCTCCGACGAGGTGGACGGCAAGACCCAGTACGTGACGCTGACCGACATCCTCGGTGCCGAGGACGCGTTCGGTGACATGGACTTCAAGGTCGCCGGCACCCCGGAGTTCGTCACCGCGCTGCAGCTCGACACCAAGCTCAACGGCATCCCGTCGGACGTGCTCGCCGCCGCGCTTCAGCAGGCGAACGAGGCCCGGCAGGTCATCCTCGGGGTCATGAAGGCGGCGATCGAGGCTCCGGCCGAGATGTCCGACTACGCGCCGCGGGTCACCACCGTCAAGATCCCGGTCGACAAGATCGGCATGGTGATCGGCCCGAAGGGGCAGACCATCAACGCGATCCAGGACGAGACCGGCGCCGAGATCTCCATCGAGGACGACGGCACGATCTACGTCGGCGCCACCAACGGCCCGTCGGCCCAGGCGGCCGTCGACCGGATCAACGGCATCGCCAACCCGACGCTCCCGAAGCAGGGCGAGCGGTTCCTCGGCACGGTGGTCAAGACCGCCGCGTTCGGCGCGTTCATCTCGCTCCTGCCGGGCCGCGACGGCCTGCTGCACATCTCCAAGGTGGGCGACGGCAAGCGGGTCGAGCGGGTCGAGGACTTCCTCAACGTCGGTGACCGGGTCGAGGTCGAGATCGCGGACATCGACGCCCGCGGCACGATCTACCTGGCCAAGGTCCGCCCGGAGGGCACCGAGGCTCCGGCCGCCGGTGAGGCCGCCGCTGGCGACCGGCCGGCTGGTCGGGACCGCGGCGACCGGGCTCCGCGTGACCGCGGTGACCGTGAGCGCGGCGGCGACCGTGGCGGGCGTGGCCCGGAGCGCGGCGGCGAGGGCGGTAACGGCGGCGAGGGTGGCGAGGGCGGCGAGCGTCCGCGCCGCCGGACCCGGCACAGCTGATCGTCGTACCTCGCATCACCCACCCCTCGTCGAACCGGGAGCACCACGTGAGTCGGGCCTTCAGCGCGCCGTTTCCACCGGATCGACGGGGGGTGGCTGCGTCTCGGGGCACCGGGGCGGGCCGTTCCGGCGGCACCGCCCGCGCGGTGACCCGGACGCTCAGCGACGACCCGCTGGGCGGCACGGTACGACGTACCGTGCTGCCCAGCGGCCTGCGCGTCCTCACCGAGGCGATTCCGGCGATGCGCAGCGTCTCGTTCGGCATCTGGGTGGCGGTCGGCTCGCGAGACGAGACCGGCCCGCAGGCGGGTGCCGCGCACTTCCTGGAGCACCTGCTCTTCAAGGGCACCCACAAGCGCACCGCACTGGAGATCTCCTCGCAGATCGAAGCGGTGGGCGGTGAGACCAACGCCTTCACCACGAAGGAATACACCTGCTACTACGCGCGGGTGCTGGACGAGGACCTGCCGCTGGCGATCGACGTGATGTGCGACCTGGTCGCCGACTCGTTGTTGGAGCCGGCCGACGTCGAGACCGAGCGCGGCGTGATCCTGGAAGAGATCGCCATGCACGACGACGAGCCGGGCGACGAGGTGCACGACCTCTTCGTCCAGGCCGTCTACGGCGACCACCCGCTGGGCCGGCTCATCTCCGGCACCGCGGAGACCGTCACCCCGATGACCCGCCGGCAGATCCAGAACTTCTACCGGGGGCGTTACACAGCGCCGCAGATCGTCATCGCCGCCGCCGGCAATCTCGACCACGCGGCGGTGGTCAAGCTGGTCCGTCAGGCGGTGCGCGGCACCCCGCTGGACAGCGACCCGGCCAGCCCGGCACCGCACCGCGCGGCGACCCCGGCGGTACGCACCAGGCCGGTGACCACGGTGGTGGAGCCGAAGGAGACCGAGCAGGCGCACGTCATCCTCGGCTGCCCCGGCATCGACCGGCTCGACGATCGCCGGTTCGCCCTCGGGGTGCTCAACAACGTGCTCGGTGGCGGCATGTCGAGCCGCCTGTTCCAGGAGATCCGCGAGCAGCGCGGCCTGGCCTACTCGGTCTACTCCTACGCCAGCCAGTACGCCGACAGCGGCCTGTTCGCCGTCTACGCCGGCTGCGCGCCGGGCAAGGTGGACGAGGTGCTGGCCCTGACCCGCGCCGAGTTGGCCCGGGTGGCCGCCGACGGGTTGACCGAGGCCGAGGTGGCCCGGGGCAAGGGGATGAGCAAGGGCTCGTTCGTGCTCGGCCTGGAGGACACCGGTTCCCGGATGAGCCGGCTGGCGAAGGGTGAGCTGCTCTACGGCGACCTGATGCCCGTCGACGAGCTGCTCCGCCGGGTCGACGAGGTCAGCGTGGAGGACGTCAACGTCCTCGCCGCCGAGTTGCTCAGCCGCCCGATGTCGTTGGCAGTGGTGGGCCCGTTCGGCGCTGGCGACTTCGCGGTCTGAGGGCTGTCGCGGCCCGGTTTGGGGCGCGTCCCGGTCGGTGGAGCCGCCCGGATCCGACGACTGGGGCACGTCCCGATTGGGATAGGTTGTGCCCCGTGACTGACGAGCAGGAGAATATTCGGGTCGGCGTGTTCGGCGCGCGCGGCCGGATGGGCATCGAGGTCTGCAAGGCCGTCGACGCCGCCGACGACCTCACCCTGACGGCGTCGATCGACCAGGGCGACAGTCGTTCGGCCGTCTCCGCCGCCGAGGTGGTCGTCGACTTCACCACGCCGGACGTCGTGATGGACAACCTCCGGTGGTGCGTCGAGCAGGGCATCAGCGCGGTGGTCGGCACGACCGGCTTCACCGAGCAGCGGTTGGAGCAGGTGCGCGGCTGGCTGGCCGACCGGCCCGAGGTGGGTGTGGTCATCGCCCCGAACTTCGGCATCGGCGCGGTGCTGATGATGCAGTTCGCCGCCCGCGCCGCCCGCCACTTCGAGTCCGTCGAGAACATCGAGCAGCCCCACCCGCGCAAGCTGGACGCCCCGAGCGGCACCGCCACCCACACCGCCCGGCAGATCGCCCGGGCCCGCGCCGAGGCCGGCCTCGGCCCGGTGCCGGACGCCACCAAGGACGAGGTGCCGGGTGCGCGCGGCGCCGACATCGACGGGGTACGCGTCCACGCGGTGCGCGCCACCGGCCTGGTCGCCCACCAGGAGGTGCTGTTCGGCGGCATCGGCGAGACGCTGACCATCCGACACGACTCGTACGACCGGGTGTCGTTCATGCCGGGCGTGCTGCTGGCCGTCCGCGCGGTGCGCAACCGCCCCGGCCTCACCGTCGGCCTGGACGCCCTGCTCGACTGACCGCAGATCTTGGACAGTTTCCGTTCTCCCGTGACGGAAACTGTCCAAGATCTCTCTGTCCGGGCCGGGTAGCATCCGCCGATGATCGATAACGCACACCTGGATCGGCTCGGTCGGCGGGTCACACTCCGGCCGGTCGACGACGACAACTGGCGGGCGGTGGCCGACGTCGCCCCGCGCGACGACCAGCGCCGGTTCGTGGCCGCGCTGGGTGCCCGCTACCTGCTGCTCAGCATGCGCTCCGACGTGTGGAACTCCCTGGCCGTGTACGCCGACGAGACCGTCGTCGGCCACGTCATGTGGGGTGTGGACGACGACGGCTCGCACTGGATCGGCGGGATGCTGATCGACGCGGCGGAGCAGGGCCGGGGCGTCGGCCGGGCCACCGTGCAAACCCTGGTGCCCTGGCTGGCGGCCCAGGACGGAAACCCCCCGGTCCGCCTCTCGTACCACCCGGACAACACCCCAGCAGCGGCCCTCTACACCTCCCTGGGCTTCCACCCCACCGGCGCCATGGACGACGACGAGCTGATCGCCGAACAAGCCCCCTGACCCTCACCCCCGCGATCTTGCACTTTCTGCGGTGGCACAAGGGGCATTCCACGCATCCCGACAACTGAAACCGCAAGATCGCCGGAGCCGCCCGGTCTGACCCTGTGTCGATCATGGAGTTGTGGTGCCTCGCAGAAGGGGCACACATGGAGCTTTCGCCCATCACAACTCCATGATCGAC
>NZ_JAGPXZ010000323.1:0-6495 GCF_018070305.1 Micromonospora sp. M51
GGTCCGGACCAGGCCGCGCCCGATCAGGGTGCGGTGCATGATGATCGCCAGGCCCATGCCGAGCACCAGCTCGACGGCCACGGTGACCACCGTGATCAGCATGGTCACCCCGAACGCGGTCCACCAGAACTCGTTGGTGAGCACCGTGACGTAGTTCTCCAACCCGATGAACTCACGCTGATCGGGGAAGCGCAGGTCGAAGCGCTGCAACGACAGCCAGACCGAGTAGATGATCGGGTACGCGGTCACCGCGATCATGACCAGCGCGGCGGGCGCGCAGAGCAGCAGGCCGAGCCGGCGTTCGGCTTTCTTGTTCTCGCTCAGTGGGGGCTTGCGACGGCCGCCACGTTGGGCGGGCACTGTGGCGCGCCGGCCGGTGGCGCCACTGGTCTCGTCGGCGGCGACATCGGCGCCGGTGGGCGTGGCGTTGATGCTCACGGCGTCACCTCTTCTCGCGACTGCGGGGCTCGCAAAACCGGCTCACTCCGAGCGCTCACGGCAGGACCCCCTTCGACTGGAGGGCGTCGGCGATGGCGTCGCGCAGCTCGTCGGCGGTCTGCTGCGGGCTGATCCCGGACGGCGGCGACAGGATCGCCGACATCACCGTGGAGATGCTCTGGTAGGCGGGGGTCAGCGGACGCGTCGCCGGCTCCTTCAGCTCCTCCAGGATGGTGTCCTTCATCGGGTACGCCTCGGTCATCTCCGGGTCGTCGAAGACCGCCTCGATGGTGGGCGGTACGCCGTCGTTGATGGCGGAGAACTTCTGGTGCTCGGCGCTGCGGATGCACCGGGCCGCCTCGAAGGACTGTTCGGGGTGCTTGGAGTAGGAGCTGACCGCCAGGTTGACCCCGCCGATGGTGACCTTGCTGGGGGTGCCGTCGTCGATGCCCGGGATCCGCGCCCAGCCGACCTGCTTGGCCAGCTCCGGGTTCGCCTCCTGGAGGGCCGGGTAGACGAACGGCCAGTTCACCTGGAACGCGCCGGCGCCGGACTGGAACTCCAGCCGAACGGGGTCCTCGGTGGCGTTGCTGAACGACGGCGACGTCACGCCCGACGTGGCGAACTTCTTCAGCTGCTCCAACGCCCGCACGGTGCCCTGGTCCATCACGGCCTTCGTACCGTCGTCGTTGAGGATCTTCCCGCCGGCGCTCTCGGCGAGGGTGTTGTAGAGGACGACCAGGCCCTCGTACTGGGCGCCCATGGTGAGCACCTGGTACGGCTTGCCCTGCTCCTTGAGCTGCTGGGCGGCGCTGATCATCTGGTCCCAGGTGGTCGGCGGCTGCGGCACCAGGTCCTTGCGGTACCAGAGCAGCTGGACGTTGGTGTTCTTCGGTGCCGCGTACAGCTTGTCCTCGTACCGGGCGGTGGCCAGCGGTCCGGCGAGGGTGCCCTGCTCGACCTCGGCCTTGTCCTGGCCGGTCCACTCGCGGATCCAGTCGGCGCTGGCGAACTCCTGGGTCCAGGTGACGTCCAGCCCGAGCAGGTCCATCCCGCTGTCCTCGGCGGCGAGCCGGCGCACCATCTGCACCCGCTGGTCGTCGGCCTGCCGGGGCAGCACCCGGTAGGCGATCTCGTACCGCCCCTGGGCCTGCGCGTTGCAGTCGTCGACGACCTTCTGCAGGTTCTGCTCGGGCGGGTAGTACAGGTTGATCGTCGGTGGGCCACCCGCGTCGTCGGCGCCGCACGCGGCCAGCGGCGCGACGAGTGCCAGCGCGGCAGCCGCCGCGCCCAGCCGAACAACCGGCCGGCGTCGGTGTCGAGCCGTGTCGGGGTCCGTCATCGCCCTCCCCCTCTCCTCGGCGAAAGACCGGGGAAGGGCATCCGTGCCCCGGCGCACGGCGAGCCGACTCCGAGCCGGCAAGCTGCGGAAACGCCGGCGCGGAGGCTCTGTAGCGGCTACTCTGCCCCAGCTGTGAAGCCGCGAAACCTGGCTGTCAGAGCGAGAGCCCGGCCGCCTCTGCCTGCGCCGCCGCCAGGTGCGTGATCAACTCGACTTCCTGAAAGTCGGGCCATCACCGCACCAGGGAAGCCCCGCTTTTCTGAAAGCCGAGTCGATCACGCGCGGGGACAGCGCTCCCGTGCGGAACGAGGCGCTCCCCCGCCGGCAGTCAACCGAGCTGATCAAGGAAGTGGCGAAGTCATGGGCATGTTGACCCCCCAATGGCGCAAGTCGACCCGGTCCGGCGGCAACGGTGGAGCCTGCGTCGAAGTCGCCGACAATCTGCCGAACGTGGTGCTGGTGCGCGACACCAAGGACCGCGACGGCGGCACTCTGCACGTCGACCCGGCAGCCTGGAAGGCGTTCGTCGCCTACGCCAGGCAGCACTGAACGCGAACTCGGAGATCTTGGACAGTTTCCGTCCGGGCAGAACGGAAACTGTCCAAGATCTACTCTGAAAGGTCTCGCGACCGCCGGCAGTCGCGCCCGGACCAGGCATGCTGGAACCATGCTGGCCCGTTTCAAGGATCTCTGTCTGGACGCCAACGACGCGCTGGCGCTCGGCGCCTTCTGGGCCCGGATGCTCGACGGTGACGTGGCTGACGCCGGTGACGGCGACACCCGGGTGGACCCGCGCTCCGCGCGCTCGGACGCCGAGTCGATCTGGGTGAACAGGGTGCCCGAGCCCCGGGTCGGCCGGACCCGCGTACACCTGGATCTGCGGTTGGCCGACGCGGACCCGGCGGCGCTGCTCGCGGAGGACGCCCGGCTGGTGCGCGAGCCGGACGACGACGCCGGCCGGTGGGTGCTGGCCGACCCCGACGGCAACGAGTTCTGTGCCCTCGCGGCCGACGCCGACAGCCACCCGGGCCCGTTCCAGCTGGTGGTGGACGCGCTCGACCCGGCCGCCCAGGCGATGTGGTGGGCCGGCGTGCTCGGCGGCACCGTCGAGTACGGGCCGACCGAAGCGGCGGTGCTCGGGGCCGCGGGCCTGCCCTGGGAGCGCTTTGTCTTCGACGGGGTGAGCGAGCCCAAGACGGTCAAGAACCGCATGCACTGGGACGTCGAGTTGGCCGACCCGGAGCCGACGGCGCTGATCGCGGCGGGCGCGACGCTGCTGCGGGAGCCGCTCGACGAGGCGCACTGGTGGTGGGTGCTGGCCGACCCGGAGGGCAACGAGTTCTGCGCCTTCGCACCAGAGCGCACCGGGTGAACGACCGACTACCGGGCGCGGGCGTCGTCGGCTAGCGTTTTCCTAGCGCCGCAGCCGGCGCGTTCGCCGCCGCCGTCGACACGCCTCCGGCCGACCCACGCCTGCCCGATCGGTTGGTAATCGCGGGAACGTCCCACCGCCGCTCCCCCGGTTCGGCAGGATCGTCCCAACGAGGAGGTGCCGTCGTGCAGGACACCCGCGCTCTCGCCCTGACATTCGAGGTGAGCGGCCTGCCACCGGTCAAGACCGAAGCGTTGTCCATCTTCGCCGCCGGGCATCGGCAGGCGACGAGGGTCCGCACCCTGCTCCAGGCCGCCCTCGGCGCGGCCCAGCGCACCGGCTGGACGCCGTTGCCCGGGCCGATCGAGGTGGACCTGGTGTTGCGCTGCCCGCCCGGGCACCGTACGTCCGACGCCAGCACCCTGCTCGGCGGCGTCTGCGCGGTGTTGCAGGACAAGAAGCGGGTGTCGAGCATCGGCCTCACCCACCTCGGCGTCCTGGTGGACGTCGCCCTCTACGACGACGACCGGCAGATCCGCCGGTTGTCGTACCACGAGGAGCCGGCGGAGGACTTCTCATACCAGGTGCGGGTCGCCGCCGTACCGAACGGGGTTTGACCGGCGTTCGCGGTGGGGTACCGCGGACGCCGACGAAGGGAGCACCGATGTCGGAGCCACATGTCACGCTCGACCCCCGCGGGCTCGACCCTGTGCAGCAGAAGCTGCGCGGCCCGCTGGAAGAGCAGCTCACCTCGGCGCTTCAGGCGGCCACCGACCGGGTCCGCGCCGACTACGCGGGCGAACCGGTGGAACAGGTCTGCCAGCGACTGCTGGAGGAGACCCGCTCCGGGTTGCACCCCGACATCGCCGCCGGGTTCAACCCGGACATGGACGAGTTCTGCCGGGTGGCGGTGGCGATCGTCCGGCGCGAGGCCGACTGAGCCCTCAGCGCCGGTCAGTACCGGCCGAGCTGGGCGTACGGGCTGAGCACGATGCGCGGTGACAGCGCCGGGTTCAGCCAGTTGAGCACGGCGACCAGGTGCCCGTGCGCGAGCGAGACGCAACCAGCAGTGGCGTTGCCGGCGCTGGTGCTGAACTGGTGCAGGAAGATCCCGCTGCCCTTGTTCGGCACCGGCTTCGGCACGTTCGGCGCCATGTTGTAGGTGATCACCGCGAAGTGCGTGTACGCGGGAACCTCCTGCCACAGTGCCTCGCTGGCCCCGCCCGGGTTGGTCGCACTGTGCTGGAAGGTGTTGTAGAGCGACGACGACGGGTTCTCGTTCCACCAGTCGCCGCTGACCAACCGGTGGTAGGGGTATCGCACGCCCGGGTTGGCGGCGATGCCGTACATGGTCTGACCGATCGAGTAGACGCCGGTCGGCGTGGTCGGCACCCCCTCCACGTGGTTGTCGCTGAAGCCCTTCGAGCCGATCCGGGCGGGCAACGGCGCCGAGACCGGCTGCCAACCGATGCGGGCCCGCACGAACGTCTCCACTGTGGCGTAGGTGGTGGTGTAGCTGCTCGCGCCGACGATGATCACCTGCTTCGTCTCCGTCGGCAGCGTGGTCAGCGCGCTGGCCCGGTTCTGGCGCTGCCGCCCCGGCCACTGTCGCTGCGTCGGGTCCGTGCCCCAGCCCGGCCGCAGCGGCCCGCCCGCACCGATCGCGGGCGCGGCCGGGGCGAGCACGGTCGGGGCGGCCAGACCTGCCGCCACACCGAGGAGGAAAGATCTGCGCTTCATGCCCGCCATCCTGACAGTCGAACGGACCGGCGGCCCGCCCCCACGCGCCACTGTCGACGAATTCGCGGGCGGTCAGGACCGGGTCCGCAACTACCCGGCCCTGACCCCCGGCCGTCCGACAGGGGAGCGGACAGCTCCGGCACCCGCCGCGCGGGCGTGACACGACGCCGCGCGCCACAACGGGGTGAGCCGGCCCACTCCGCACTCAGCTCCACGGTGCTCACCCGCCGAACGCCGACGCGCCCCGGCACACCCCGAAAGGCCGTGAGCGCCGGACCAGGTTAGGTGGGCTCCGACCGGCCGGACAAGCCGCGTCGGACGACCGGGGGCAGGACTTATCCCACTGTGAAAATCGGGCAGGTCGGCGTAACACGACCATGATCGCGGACGCTGTTGGGATTCCCGGACGGTCAGAAGTGCCGCAGCAGGTCACGGAACGCGGCGAGCCGCAGCACCCCGTCGTCGGTCGGGTCCAGCTCGTCGTCCTCCAGCACCCACGTGTTCGCGTTCGGGATGAACACCGCGTTCAACCCGGCCGCCCGCGCCGGCAGGATGTCGGACTTCGGGGAGTTGCCGATCATCCACGCGCCGGCCGGCGCGAAGCCGTGCTCCCGAGTGAGCCACCGATACGTGTCGACGTTCTTCTCGGCGACGATGTGCGCGGCCCCGAAGTGGTGCAGCAGGCCGCAGGCGTCCAGCTTGCGTTGCTGCTCCTCCTGGTCACCCTTGGTCAGCAGCAACAGCTCGTGCCGGCCGGCCAGGTCGTCGAGCGCGTCGGCCACCCCGGGCATCAGCTCCACCTGGTGCTCGACGAGGGCCACCGCCAACCGGTCGATCTCCTGGCGTTCGCTTTCGGTGGCCGGTCGCTCGCGCAGCCGCTCCAGACACTCGGCCAGACTGCGCAGGAAGACCTTGCTGCCGTACCCGTGCGCCACCGCGTTGGCCCGTTCGATGTCGTCGAGGACGGCCCGCAGCTCGGCCCGGTCCAGGGTGGGATGGTCCAGCCAGCCCAGGAAGTCGTCGATCACCCGCTCGAAGACCACGTTGTTCTCCCACAACGTGTCGTCCGCGTCGAAGATCAGCACCTGCGCGTCCCGCCGTGCCCCCGCACCGACCGTCATGCCATCCCCTCCCCGCGCCCACCGCCCGGCAGGCCGAGGGACAGGGTAGGCGGCCGACACCCGGCAGAGCCCATGGTTTTCCGCCCGGCGAGCGTGGTCACGGCCACCGCAGCAACCGTTGGGCGATCAACGCCTCGCGGTCCTCCTGCCCCTCGGGTCGGAGCCGGCCACCACGGGTGAGCATCACCACGCCGTGCAACAGGCTCCAACCCACCTCGGCGAGGGTGTCCGGGTCCCGCCCCTCGGCCAGCGGGGTCAGGGCCGCCCGCAGCTCCGCGAAGACCGCCCGTGGCGCGGCCGGCACACCATCCGCGCCGAGGGCCAGGTCGGGGGTCAGCGCGAGCATCGCGTCATAGACCTCAGGATTCGTGTACGCGAAGTCGAGGTACGCGGTAGCAACGGCCGGCCAGACCCCCTCGGGGCTGCCGACGCTCTCCGCGTGCGCCTCGGCCAGATCGGCGGCCAGATCGGCGAAGGCACAC
>NZ_JAGPXZ010000324.1:0-6489 GCF_018070305.1 Micromonospora sp. M51
GCCAGCACGATCCGGACGGCGGTCCAGAAGCGGCGCTCCCGACCGGCCGGCCGGTTCAGCGCGGTCGCGTGGTCGCCCAGTGGGCCGCCGATCGCGGCGGAAATGCCGCGGACGAACCCATCGGAGGGGGACGGGTGGTCGATGGTTCCGGCTTCGTCGATACCGGGCGTCGACTGGGTGCTCATGAAGAGGCATCCTGCCGTACGACAGGGGTGCCCGTCCCGTCCCGGCGCGGAGTTCCGGGTACGAAAACGCCGCCGCCGGCCGGGACAGGTCGTCCGGCCAGCGGCGGCGTCGTGCGCTTGTGTGGGTCAGTCCCGGTTGGGTGGCAGGCTGGGTAACAGGCCACCGCCGGCGCCACCGGGATTGCCCCCGGGGTTACCGCCCCCGCCGGGTGTACCGCCGCCCCCGGGGTTGCCGCCCCCGCCGGGGTTACCACCGCCCCCGGGGTTGTTGTTGCAGAACAGGTCGATCAGCGGGTTACACGGCTGGTTGGGTTGATTCGACGGCGGCGGCGGTGGGGGCGGAGGCGGAGGCGCTTCGCCGTTTCCGGAGTCCGGATCGCCGACGTTCGCCGCCGGCGGGAAGTCGAGCTTCGGTTTGCCCTTCAGCGCCTCGTTCATGAACCGCTCCCAGATGTCGCCCGGGAGGTTTCCACCACTGACCTTGCGGCCGTCCTTGAGGATGAGTGGCTTGCGGTCCCGCACGTTGCCCACCCACACCGCGGTGGCCAGCTGTGGCGTGTAACCGATCATCCAGGCGTCGCCGTTGTCCTCGCTGCCGCCCTTGAGTTCCCAGGTGCCGGTCTTGGAGGCCGCCTTGCGACCGTCATCGAGCCGATGGTTGACAGCGGCCGGGTAGTCCTTCAGCACTGACGTCACGTCGTCCACGACGCTCTTGTCGATTCTGCGCTTCGAGTCGAGCTTCTCGCTGTAGACCTTGTCCCACTTACCGGTGTTCGGGTTCTGCTTCTCGACCGAGTAGAGGAAGTGGGCCTTGTTGTAGACGCCGCCGTTGGCGAAGGTGGCGACGCCGTTGGCGTGGTCCAGCACGGTGATCGGGTACTGGCCGTAGCCGACCACGTTGAAGAACGGCTCCGGCGTGACGTCCTTCGCGTCGGTCTTGGTCAGGTCGTAGGCCTTCGCCGGGTTGGTGTCAGTACGCCACATGGTGGTGACACCGGCCTGCTTGGCCATGTCGACGACCTTGTCCGCGCCGATCTCCTCGGTGACGTAGTAGAACGGCACGTTGAGGGACTTCAGCGTGGACACCCTGAGGGTGCAGGAGTTGCCGCAGGAGGGGTTGTCGGTGCCGGCGTTGCTGACCTTGAAGGTGCCTGTCGGCTTGAAAGCCTTGCCCTTCCACCGGGACTCGAGTGACTTCTTCTCCTTGAGCGCCGCCGCCAGGGTGTAGATCTTGAAGCTTGATCCGGGGGAGTGACCGCCACTGATCGCCCCGGTGGAGTCGGTGTTCTTGCCGGCATAGTCGGTGCCGGTGCCGTTGTCACCGCCGTAGTACGCGACGACCCGACCGTTGGTGGGGTCGATCGCCACCACCGCGGCCATGATGTTGCTCCGCTCACCGGCCAACTCGGAGCCCTTGGACTTGCGCTGGGCCGTCTCGACCGCCGCGGCCTGCATCTTGGTGTCCACCGTGGTGCGGATCCGGTAGCCGCCGGCCATCAGCGCCTGGGAGCACAGCGGCTTGGCGTCGGTCACCTCCGCGTCCTTCTCGACGCAGATGCCCCTGTCCCGCATCTCCTGGCGGACGTAGTTGATGACGTTGCCGTACGGGGTGTCGACGCCGAAGTCGACGCCGATGCCGCCCTTCTTCGGGGCCTTGATGCTCTTCATCGGGTACTCGGTAGGCCGCGGCTCCTTGCCGGGCACACCGAGCCAGCCCTCCTTGACCATGCCGTCGATCACGTAGTTCCAGCGGTCCTGGGCGTCGGTCGGGTTGATCGCCGGGTCGTACCCCTGGTGGGTGGAGCTGGGTTCCGGTTGCTTGATCAGGGCTGCGAGCACCGCGCCCTCGGCCGGCTTGAGGTCCTTCACCGACTTACCGAAGTAGGTCTGCGACGCCGCCTCGATGCCGTACGCGCCCCGGCCGAAGTAGATCACGTTGAGATAGTGCTGCATGATCTGCGGCTTCGTGTACTCGTCGTTGAGCTTGGAGGCGAGGATCGCCTCCTTCACCTTCCGGGCGTACGTGTCGTCCTTCAGGTTGTCGTAGGCGTTACGCGCGTACTGCTGGGTGATGGTGGAGGCACCCTGCTTGTCGCCGCCGGAGAGGTTGTTCCAGCCGGCACGGGCGATGCCCTTGTAGTCCACACCGGAGTGCCGGTAGAAGTTCCGGTCCTCGGCGGCGGCCACCGCGTCCTGCACGTACTGCGGAATCTGGTCGATGGTGACCAGGGTGCGGTTCTGATCCCCCACCTTGGCGATGATCGTCTTGTTGTCGAAGGCGTACAGCGTGGTCGCCTGCGGCGGGGTGATCTCGTCCGGGAGCACCACGTTCGTCGAGTAGTAGGTGAACCCGACCACGCCGATGCCGGCGAGCATGATGAAGACGGCGAACCCGGCGATCAGCAGGTTCATCCGCTTGCGCTTCTTGGCCCGCGCCGCGGCACCCGGGTCACCCGGACCACGACCGCCCCGACCGGGACCGCCCGGCCCATTGGGCCCGCCCGGCCCACCGGAGACCGGTGAGACGCTCGCCCGAGCGACCGCCGCACGACCGCCGACCGACGCGGAGCCGACGCTGGCCCGGCCCGCCGAGGCGGTGCCGACCGAGGCGGCCCCGACAGCCGCGGCGCCGACCGCCGCCCGTCCTGCCGGTGCGCCCGGCGCCGGGGAGACGGGCACCGAGGCCCGACCGGCGCCAGCGCGACCGGTGGCGGCCACACCCGGTGCCGGCGATACCGGCACCGAGGCCCGTCCGGCCCGGCCCGGCGATGCCGAACCCACCGAGGCGGATCCGGCGGCCGCGCCGCCACGCGGCGGCACCGAGGCGGAGCCGCCAACCGTGGCGCGACCACCGGCAGCCCGTGGTGTCACCGAGGCCCGGCCTGGGGTTGCCGTGCCTCGGTCGGAGGCTGACCAGCCGCTCCCGCCGGAGTCACCGCCGGGTCTGCGGTACGCGTCGTCCGCGCCCGGTCCGGGGTCACCGTCGGGACCCGAGTGCTGGGTCCGTCCGCGCGCAGAACTGGGATCGCCGTACGAGTTCATTCCTCACACCCTGCCGGTCGCGGTGGGGCGCTGCTGCGCCGCCACCGGGTTGCCGTGAGTTGCTTCACCCGGGGCGCCGGCACGGGGGTGCCGGCCGACCGGGGTCATTGCCGTATCAATCGGGCCAATCGGACCACCATCCAGTCGACCGTCCCGGGTTACGTCTGCGGCCCCGGGGCCGGTACAACCAGCTGAGATCACCGTTGCGCCTCTCGCCTCCGCCGGCCGGCGCCTTCGGCGCCCGCCGCGTCCTGCTCGCCGGTGCCGTCGCTGTCGGCGGCCAGACCGTCCCGGCCGAGCAGGTACTGCTCGACGAGATGGTTCCAGTCACAACCGAGGCACACCTCCACCACGAAGACCTGGAACTCACGCAGCGTCATCGCCAGCACTGGCAACTCGGCAAGTGTCCGGGCCTGCCCGGCGGACTGCTTGAGTTCGTCACCGTAAATGTAGTGGACGAGGGTCAGGTTTTCGCTGCGGCAGATCGGGCAGCGCCGGTCGGTCGGGTCACCATGGAACCGAGCGGCGTTCTTCAGGTACGGCGATGCGTCGCAGACGTCGTACGTGCCGACTCGGCCGGCCAGGAGCTCACGCAGCACCGCTCGCTTCTGAAGCGAGTAGTCGACGACCTGGCGCTGCGTACGCATGCGGAGAAGGGTACGCGGTCCGGCCCGAGCAGGCGACCGCGCTCACATTCCGTGACGACGACATCTCGGAACGGGGGTTTGCCCCGACCCCCGCGACCCGCTAACGTGCGATGTATCGGTCCGATACATCGCGGCGGTTATCACTCCACGCCGGAGGGTAAAGAGAGGGTGGCCCCGTGCTCGAGTTCGCCATCCTCGGCCTCCTGCAGGAGTCTCCGATGCACGGCTATGAGCTGCGCAAGGAGCTGACCGCCAAGCTCGGCGCGATCCGGGCGGCGATCAGCTACGGCTCGCTCTACCCCACGCTACGCAGGCTGCAGGCGGCGGGATGGATCACCGAAGCTGCTGAGACGCCCGCCACTGCCGAGGAGGTTCCCGCGCTGACCAGCCGACGAGGTCGGGTGGTCTACAAAATCACCGCGGAAGGCAAGGAACGCTTCGCCCAGCTGATCGCACAGGCCGGGCCCGAGACGTACGACGACACGGGCTTCGGGGTGCACTTCGCGTTCTTCGCCCGGACCGACCAGGCGACCCGACTGCGCATCCTGGAGGGTCGCCGCCGCAAGATCGAGGAGCGTCGCGAAGGGCTTCGTGACGTGCTGGGCCGGGCGGCCGAGCGCCTCGACGCTTACACGCTGGAACTGCAGCGCCACGGTCTTGATGCCTGTGAGCGCGAGGTCCGCTGGCTGGAGGAGCTCATCGCCAACGAGCGCTCCGGCCGAGCCCCGACGGTCCCGAACACCGGGACAGCCGGCGGCCGACGAGAAGACAACAGCCCGCCTCCGCCTGGAGAGACCAGGAATGAGCGGCCGTGACAGAAAAGAAGGAGGCAGACGCTATGGGCTCCGTCCGCGTCGCCATCGTCGGTGTGGGTAACTGCGCCTCGTCCCTGGTTCAGGGCGTCGAGTACTACCGGAACGCCAACCCGAACGACCGCGTCCCGGGTCTCATGCACGTCGCCTTCGGCGACTACCACGTCAACGCCGTGGAGTTCGTCGCGGCATTCGACGTGGACGCCAAGAAGGTGGGCATGGACCTCGCGGAGGCGATCGTCGCCAGCGAGAACAACACCATCAAGCTCTGCGACGTGCCGCCGACCGGCGTGACGGTGCAGCGCGGTCCGACTTTCGACGGTCTGGGCCAGTACTACCGCGAGATCGTCGAGGAGTCGGACGCCACCCCGGTCGACGTGGCGCAGGCGCTGCGTGACGCGCAGGTCGACGTCGTCGTCTGCTACCTCCCGGTCGGCTCGGAGCAGGCCGCCAAGTTCTACGCCCAGGCCGCGATCGACGCCGGCTGCGCGTTCGTCAACGCCCTGCCGGTCTTCATCGCCTCCGACCCCGAGTGGGCCCAGAAGTTCACCGACGCCGGCCTGCCGATCGTCGGTGACGACATCAAGAGCCAGGTCGGCGCCACCATCGTGCACCGCGCCCTCGCGAAGCTCTTCGAGGACCGTGGCGTCGAGCTGCTGCGCACGTACCAGCTCAACTTCGGCGGCAACATGGACTTCATGAACATGCTGGAGCGCAAGCGCCTGGTCTCGAAGAAGATCTCGAAGACCCAGTCGGTGACCTCGCAGATCCCGCACGAGATGAGCAAGAGCGACGTGCACATCGGCCCGTCGGACCACGTGCCGTGGCTGGACGACCGCAAGTGGGCGTACATCCGCCTCGAGGGCCGTTCGTTCGGTGACACCCCGCTCAACGCCGAGCTCAAGCTCGAGGTGTGGGACTCCCCGAACTCGGCCGGCGTCATCATCGACGCGGTCCGGGCCGCGAAGATCGCCCTGGACCGGAAGATCGGCGGCCCGATCCTGTCGGCCTCGTCGTACTTCATGAAGTCCCCGCCGGTGCAGTACGCCGACCACGACGCCCACCAGGCCGTCGAGGAGTTCATCGCCGGTGAGGTCGCGCGCTGACGCGCTGAGTCACCAAGCAGGTCGAAGGGCCGGGTCCGCGTGGACCCGGCCCTTCGCCGTGGGTCCGCCGCCATCGCGGGTACGAGGGGCGGTCCCGTGATTCACGGCACCTCTTCCGGAACCACAGGTGACCGGGCGGCTGGGCGCGCCGGTGGCGATCCTCGTCGCGGTGGTCCTGCCGACCCTGCCACCGGCCAACGCCTTCTTCCGGTCACGGACCCCGGTCGACCCGCTGTGGCCCGGCGCAACGACACCCGGCACCGGCCGGGAGGGGTCGCCCAGCGCCGGCTGAGGCCCGCCTGGGGTGGTTCAGGACCAGGCGCGTCGCAACGAGACCCCGGCCTCCAACTCCAGCAGCTTGACCTTGCGGGGCAGGCCCCCACCGAAGCCGACCAGCTTGCCGCCCGCGCCGACGATCCGGTGGCACGGCACGATCACCGGGATCGGATTGCGGTTGCAGGCCACCCCGACCGCCCGTGCCGCCCCGGGGTCGCCGACCAGGCGCGCCACCTCCCCGTACGTCAGCGTCTGCCCGTACGGAATCCGCGTCATCTCACGCCACACGGCGCGCTCGAAGTCGGAGCCGCGTGGCGGCGACACCGGGACGGTGAACCCGGTCAGCTCACCGGCGAAGTACGCCCGCAGCTCGTCGACGGCCTGCCGGGACAGCGCGTCGTCGGGCGCCTCGGCGGCTGCC
>NZ_JAGPXZ010000325.1:0-6471 GCF_018070305.1 Micromonospora sp. M51
ACACGGAGCTGGGTTGGAAGGGGATCGTCCGGGTCAACCCCCGGGAGTACGTGGTGGTGGCGCTGCGTCCGGTCGCGCCGGTGCTGCCGTTCAAGCTGGGCGACAGCCTCCGGCTGCTCGACCCCTGTCGCCCGGCCGGCGCGCGGGCCGGTTCGACGCCGGTCAGCCCGGCCGACGGGCGACCCGCCACTGTGGTCAACCAACTGGTCAACCTGGGCTGGGAGTACCGCTGGCACAGCCAGCTCGCCGGCCACCGCGACGGCGGGATGACCCGACCGCTGGTGCTGCGGGTGGCGCCGAAGGCGCCGACGGGCCTCACCGCCACCCCGGTGCCCGGGTCGGCCACCGCGCTACCCGCGATCGCGCTGGCCTGGACCAGCAACGGCGGGCGACCGCCCGCCACCAGCCACCTGCTGCAACGGGCCACCGACGCGACCTTCGGCGGCGAGGTCACCACGATCACCGTCGCGGCCGCCGCCACCCGGTACACCGACGCGACTGTCACCCCGGGGGTGACGTACCACTACCGGATCCGGGCGGAGAACGCGGTCAGCTACTCGTCCTGGTCCAACGGGGTGCCCGCCTCGGTGCACCTGGCCGCGCCGAGCGCCCTGGTGGCGACGCTCCCGCCGGCGGCACCGCTGCGGGTGGCGCTGCGCTGGACGAACCGGTCGTTCGCCACCGGCATCGACGTGCAACGGGCCACCAACCCGACGTTCACCAGTGGCCCGGGCACCACGGCGATCGGGGTCGGTGACAACCACCTGGACCCGACAGTGGCACCGGACACCACGTACTACTACCGGGTGCGGACCACCTATCTGGGTGCCGCCTCGGCGTGGTCGACGGTCGCCACGGTGACCTCACCACCCCCACCGGGCGTCCCGAGCGGGGTGAGCGCCACCGCCACCGCGCCGGGGCCGGACACCGCGACGGTGATCCTGGCGTGGGCGGCCAGCACCCCCGGCGGCCCGGGGTCCGGGTTCACCGTGCTGCGGGCCCTCGACCCGACCTTCGAGCAGGAGCTGGCCACTTTCACGGTGACCGGCCGCGGCTTCACCAACACGGGGCTGGCCCGGGGGGTGACCTACCACTACCGGATCCGGTCGTTCAACGTCGTTGGCACCTCGGCGTACACCGGGCCGGTCCTGGTGACGACCCCACCGTGACGGGCCCGCGCTCCGGGGGTGTGTGCGGTCAGCGCGTCGGCGCGCGCAGCGGGGTGCCGACGGCGCGCAGCTCGGCGAGGGCCCCGGCGACCCCGTGCAGCAGGTCGGTCGCCTCGGTGAGCCGGTCGGCGGCCGGGTGGGCGCTCTCCGGTCGGGCGTCCTCGGCCAGATAGCCGGCGGCGGTGGGGTCGCCGGTGCCCCGTTCGCGGGCCATGCTGGCGCGCAGTTCGTCCAGTCGGGCGGCGGCGGTCGGGTCGTTGGCCGGGCCGGTCTTCTCGGCCTGCGGTACGGCCGGTCGCTGGGTCGCGCCGCCGAGCTGCTCCCCCGCCATGCTGGACCGGATCTGCTCCAACCGGGCGGACCCGGCCGAGTCGATGGTGGCCTTCTGAATCTCCAACATACGGCCCTCGACGGAGTTGCCGGCCAGTTCGGCGCGGCCCATCGCGTTGGCGTACCGCCGCTCGATGCGGTCGCGCACCTCGTCCAGCGACGGGGTGGTGCCCGGCGCGGTCAGCGACGACATCGATTCCAGCGAGCGGGCCACCGTCTCCTGCATCTTGGCCTGCTCCAGCTGGCTGAGCAGCTTGGTGCGCTCGGCGATCTTCTGCTGGAGGATCATCGAGTTGTTCTCGACCGCCCGGCGGGCCTGCGCGGCGGCGCCCAGCGCCTGGTCATGCAGGGTCTTCAGGTCCTCGGTCGCCTGCTCGGCGGAGACGAGCTGGCTGGCCAGCGTCTGCGCGGACTGCTCGAAGCGCACCGCCTCGGCCTCGTCGCCCTTGGCCCGGGCCTGGTCGGACAGCACCAGGGCCTGCCGGGCGTTGCCCTGCAACCGCTCGACCTCGGACATCTGCCGGGACAGCTTCATCTCCAGCTGCCGCTGGTTGCCGATCACCGCGGCGGCCTGCTGGACCAGCGCCTGGTGCTGCCGCTGGGCATCCTCGATGGCCTGCTGGATCTGCACCTTGGGATCGGCGTGCTCGTCGATCTTCGCACCGAAGAGCGCCATCAGGTAGTTCCAACCCTTGACGAACGGGTTCGCCATCTCCGTGGTATCCCCTCAGTAGCGTCGCTCCACCACGGCCGGGCCGGCTGAACCGACCGACCGTCACCGGCCGGTCTCCATCGTCCCAGCAGAACGCCAACGAGGCATCCGTACCGGGCGGTCGACAGCACCGGCGGCTCCTGCGAGCAACCCTACGCGGCCGGGGCCACCTCGCCCACGGTCAGCCGGATCGGGGTCAGGCGGCGCAGACCACGTCCCGGTCGCGCTCGGTCGGGCGGACCCGGGTGCTGCGCAGGGTGGCCTTGAGCGGCGAGTCCTGGCGGACCGAGACGGCGACCTTGCCGTCGGAGGTGACCCGACGGACCCCCCGGTTGGTGCTCTTGGGCTCGGCGGCGGCCGGCTCGTCCGGCATCGAGACGAGCACCTCGGGCATCTGCTCGGCGAGCGCCACGGTGTCGCTCACCTCACGCAGCAGCTCGGACAGGCGGGCACCGAGGGCGTCACAGATCGCGGCGAGCAGCTCGCTGGACGGCTCCTTGTGCCCCCGTTCGATCTCGGAGAGGTAGCCGAGGCTGACGTTGGCGGCGGTGGAGACCTCACGCAGCGTGCGCTGCTGGCCCTGCCGGCGCGCTCGCAGTGCGTCACCGATCACCCGGCGTAGCAGGATCATCGCACCTCCCCCAGAGGGATTCCTCGCGCCCGGCGCTGGGCAGCCGGTCGCGGCGGACCACGCCGACCCCGAACGTCGGAGCCTTCCCGCAACCGTACCCGTTGCGGGCCCGGGCGACATCCCGCCCCGCCCGTCGGTTCGCCAGGGCGAGCCTGCCGGGGCGGTCCAAACCCGCCCCGGGCGGCGTTCACCGTGTCGCGGCGAAGTTCACCGTGTCGCGGCGACGAGCCGCTCGGTGAGCAGCCGCAGCGCCTCGACCACCGCCGCCGCCCGGACGTGGTCGCGCCCGCCGTCCAGGTCGAGCTGGCGGACCTCACCGCCGTTCGGGCCGGCGACCGCCACGTAGACCAGGCCCACCGGCTTGCCGTCCTGCGGTTCGGGACCGGCGACCCCGGTGGTGGCCAGTCCCCAGTCCGCACGGCACCGCTGTCGGCCGCCCTCGGCGAGCGCCGCCGCCACCTCCGGGTCCACCGGCCCTCGCTCGGCGAGCAGGTCGGCGGGGACGCCAGCCAGCGTCGCCTTCAACTCGGTGGCGTAGACCACGAGGCCACCCTGGTAGACCCCGCTGACACCGGCGATGTTCACGATCGAGGCGGCCAGCGACCCGCCCGTGAGGGATTCGACGGTAGCGAGCGTCTCGTGCCGCTCGGACAACCGGTGCACCACGGCGGCCGCCGCGCTGCCCACCTCGGCACCGTCCACCTCGGCACCACTCACCCCAGCGCTGTTCACCGCCACCCCGCCCTCACCCCTCGCCGCATCCCCCAGTCCTTCCCCACCCACCGATCCCCAACCCCAACCCCATCGCGTCGATCATGAAGTTATTGCCACGACACACCGCCTCGGATGGCAACAACTTCATGGTCAACGGGGGTGGGGTGGGTTACCGGGGGCGGCGCAGGCGGAGGGCCTGGGCTATGTAGTCGAAGCCGGTGGCCACCGTGACCAGGACGGCGGCGGCCATGATCCACGGCCCGACGGCGGCGAGCGCGGCCGGCATCGGCCACAGGTACCAGGCGATGGCCAGGATCTGGAGCGCCGTCTTGACCTTGCCGCCTCGGCTGGCGGCGATCACACCGTGCCGGATCACCCAGAACCGCAACCCGGTGATGCCCAGCTCGCGGACGAGGATCAGCGCGGTCACCCACCAGGGCAGCTGGTCGTACCAGGAGAGCAGCACCAGCGCCGCACCGGTGAGCGCCTTGTCGGCGATCGGGTCGGCCACCTTGCCGACCGAGGTGACCAGCCCGAAGCGGCGGGCGATCCAGCCGTCCACGAGGTCGGTCGCCGAGGCCACGGCGAAGATCAGGCAGGCCGCCATCCGCCACCCGGCGTGGGTCATCCCGGACATGATCACCGAGGCGGCGAAGACCGGCACCAGCACCAGCCGCAGGGCGGTCAGCGCGTTGGCGGCGTTGACGACGGGGACCACGGCCACCACCCGGCCGGGCGTCGACTCCGTCGCCCCGGTCACCGCCGCACTCCGCTCGGGTCGCCGTGGCGTTCCCGGCACCGCACCACCTGCGTCCCCCGCTCCGCTCGGGCCCGCCGTCACCGTGCCGCGCCGGGCGCCGCCGAGATCATCTCATCCGGCACGGCGAGCAGGTCCACCCCTTCGGTGCCGGTCACTGTCGCGCGTACCAGATCGCCCGGGCGCAGCGCGGCCAGATCGACCCCGCCCTCGGCCGGTGCAACCAGGGTGGTGGAGCCGTCGACCTCCGGCGCCTGGTGGGCCGCCCGACCCTCCACCACGCCGTCCTCGGTCGAGTCGACAAGCACCTCGACGGTCGAGCCGAGCCGGTCCTCGGCCCGCTGCGAGCAGAGCTCGTCGGCGAGGGCGCTGAGCCGGTCGTAGCGCCGCTTGATCGTCGCGGCGGAGACCTTGCCGGGCAGGCCGGCGGCCTCGGTGCCGTCCTCGTCGCTGTAGTCGAACATGCCGATCGCGTCGAGCCGGGCCTCGGTCAGGAACCGGACCAGCTCGTCGACGTCGGCGCGGGTCTCGCCGGGGAAACCGACGATGAAGTTGCTCCGGGCGCCCGCGTCCGGGGCCAGCGCACGGGCACCGGCCAACAGCTCCAGGAACCGGTCGGTGGAGCCGAAACGCCGCATCCGGCGCAGCACCGGCTCGCTGGAGTGCTGGAACGACAGGTCGAAGTACGGTGCCACGCCCGGGGTCGTGGCGATCGCCTCGACCAGCCCCGGCCGGGTCTCGGCCGGCTGGAGGTAGCTGGCCCGCACCCGGACGATGCCGGTCACCGCGGCGAGCTGCGGCAGCAGCTTCTCCAGGGCACGCGGGTCACCCAGGTCCTTGCCGTACGAGGTGGAGTTCTCGCTGACCAGCACCAGCTCCCGCACCCCGGACTTGGCCAGCCACTCCGCCTCGGCGAGCAGCTCGTCCGGGGTACGCGAGACGACCGCCCCCCGGAAGGCCGGGATGGCGCAGAACGCGCAGCGGCGGTCGCAGCCGCTGGCCAACTTCAGCGAGGCCACCGGGCCGGTGTCGAGCCGTCGGCGCAGCACCTGGCGCAGGTGCGCCGGCGTGTGCTCGTCGGTGTCGGTGGGAGTGCGGGTCACGGTGCCGTGGCCGGGCAGCGACACCCCGCTGTCGCGGCGGCGCACCGGAGTCAGCGGCAGCAGCTCCCGCCGGTCGCGCGGGGTGTGCGCGCTGATCTGCTCGCCGGCGACGACGGCGTTGAGCCGGGCGGCGATGTCCGGGTAGTCGTCGAAGCTCAGCACCGCCTGCGCCTCGGGCAGGCTGTCGGCCAGCTCCTTGCCGTACCGCTCGGCCATGCAGCCCGCGGCGACCACCTTGGCGCCCGTCCCGGCGGCGGCGAGCAGGGTCTGGATGGAGTCCTGCTTGGCCTTCTCCACGAAACCGCAGGTGTTGACGACCACCACGTCGGCGCCCTCGCCGTCGGTGCTCACCTGCCAGCCGTCGGCGTGCAGGCGGGCGGCCAGCTCCTCCGAGTCGACCTCGTTGCGGGCACAGCCCAGGGTCAGCAGGGCGACGCGACGGCCCTCGGCGTGGTCAGCGGGCGAAGGAGAGGTGGCAGACACCATCCGAGGGTACCGGGCCGGCCCGGTGAGCCCACGCACGCGGGCTGCGGAGACGGTCGACACAATGTCGGCCGGCAGCCGTCCGGGCCCGGTCAGCGGGCCGGGGCGGCCACCCGGGTCAGCGCGTCGAGCAGGAACACCTCGGTGCCGGCCAGGCCGGTGCAGCAGAAGACCGAGACCTGGTCCGCGCTGGTCCGGCCGGGGACCGCGCCGGCCAGGACGCCGCCCAGGTCGCGCAACCGCCCGAGGTACGGGGGCGTGGCGGCGAGCATCGGCGGCTGGTAGTCGACCGCCTGGACCGGTGAGTCGGTGACCAGCAGATCGGCGGTGTCCAGCAGGTCGGTGCCGAACTCGCTGCGGTCGCGTTGCTTGAAGCCGACCGCGTTGACGTGGGTGCCGGGGCTGAGGTCGGCGGCGCGCAGCACCGGGGTCGGGCTGGTGGTCGCCAGCACCACCAGGTCCCGCCCGGCGACGGCCGAGCCCGGGTCGGCCACCGCGCGGGCCGGCACGCCCAGTTCGGCACGGACCCGGGTGGCGAAGGTCTCCCGGCGAGCGGCGGACCGGCTGTGCAC
>NZ_JAGPXZ010000326.1:0-6470 GCF_018070305.1 Micromonospora sp. M51
CATGCCGTACGCGGTGGAGATCGCGCCGGTGAGCAGCGGGTCCTCGGAGTAGCCCTCCTCGTTGCGGCCCCAGCGGGGGTCGCGCAGCAGGTTGACCACCGGCGCCCAGAGGTTGAGCCCCCAGACCCGGGGGTTCTGCGCGTGGTAACCGCGCGCCTCGTCGCCGACGGCCGACCCGACCTGCCGGATCAGGTCGGTGTTCCAGGTGCTCGCCATGCCGACCGGTTGGGGGAAGGCGGTGCCGCGAGCCTTGACCACCGCACCGCCGTTGTCGATGTCGGTGGACCAGGCCACCCCGTGCAGCGCCTCGGTGCCGGTCTTGAACAGGCCGATGCCCAGCCGGGGAACGGCCGGCTGGTACTGGTGCAACCAGGAGATCTTCTCGTCCTGGGTGAGACGGCCGAGCAGGTCGTCGACCCGGGCGCTCACGGGCAGATCGGGATCTCGGAACGGGTAGGTGGGCTCGGCGAGCGCGGTGCCGGGAACGGCCGGTAGGGCTAGCAGGGCAAGCGCGAGCGCGGTGATTCCGCGCCGAAGGCGCCAGTTCCGCATGCGGTTCTCCTCATGTCGTACGACAGACGCCCATGCGGGCGCCGAGGCCGGGTGACCAGGCTCGACACCCGGCTGACGGGCCTGAACGACGAATCGTCGAAGCGCTTCGACGACCCGGCCGCGTCACGACGGCCATGATTGTGGTGATCCGCGCAACTATAGATGTGCGCCTATCAATGGGCAACCGTGCCCGGCACCGTAACCTCGTCGAGGTCGTCCCCAAGATCGGGTGACGATGCCTTAGCGGCACAGGCGGACGGACCCACTCCTAGGAGCATCGATGAATCATGCTTCACCCCAATGGGTACGAAGCTTGCGGGTGAAACAGCCAGCGGCAGTGAGGCGGGCGTTCGTCACCTGGGCGATCCGGCACGCTGCAATGTGACGGCTGCCGGACGGTCCTGCGATCAGCTCGCTGGCCGCAGCGACTCGAACCGTACGCCGGTGGCCTGTTCGGACAGTTCCCACAGTCGGCGGCCGTGCTCCGGGTCGGTCACCGTGGCGGAGAGTTTCCCGGGTGCGGGGTGGCCGCGCAGCTCGGCGGGGCCGCCGGGTGCGACGAGCTGTCCCGGCTGCGCCGCGGGGTCGGTGGCGGCGAACAGCTGCGGCCAGACGCCACTGTCGACCGGCTGGGCGAGGAGCGGGTTGCCGATCCGGCCCAGCAGCAGCCGCCAGATCGGCGTGCTGCCGCTGCTCTGCAGGTTCGTCGCGGTGTAGCCGGGGTGGGCGAGGAAGCTGCGCAGGGGGCTGGCCGCGGCGCTGAGCCGCCGGTGCAGTTGGTAGCCGAAGATGGCGTTGGCCAGCTTGGACGTGTTGTAGAAGCCCATCGGGGAGTAGCCCCGCTCGCCGGTCGGGTCGGCGAACCGCACCTTCGCCTGCCGATGGTTGACCGAGGTGACGGTGACCACCCGCGGGTCCCGACCGGCCAGCAGGAGGTCGAGCAGCAGACCGGTGAGGGCGAAGTGCCCGAGGTGGTTGGTGGCGAACTGCATTTCATGCCCCTGCGGGCTGAGAGTGCGCGGCAGTGCCATCACCCCGGCGTTGTTGATCAGCACGTCCACTCGGCGATGGTCGGCGTGCATCCCGTCGGCGAACATCCGCACCGAGTCGAGGTCGGCGAGGTCGATCCGCCGGACTTCCAGGTCGACGCCGGGCTGGGCCGCGGCGATGTCGGCCGCCACCTGGTGACCCTTCGCCTGGTCGCGGACGGCCATGACGACGGCTGCGCCACGGCTGGCGAGCGCCCGGGTGGTGGCCAGGCCGAGGCCCGCCGTGGCACCGGTGACGACGAAGGTGCGACCGCTCAGGTCGGGGATCTGTTCGGTGGACCAGCCATTGACAGTCATGCGACCCACTGTGCAACCGGTGACACTGAGTGTCAAGGCATACGTCTGGTGTCAACGTTGGCAGGAGGTAGCACCCTATGGCGTAGCATCGGCGAATGAGATCCCGCGCGGACAGCAGCCTGGCCGAACGCAAACGCCAGCTCGTTGCCGACGAACTGCGCGACGCCGCCCTGATGTTGCTCGCCACCAAGGGCTTCGACGTGGTGACCGTCGACGACATCGTGGCGGCGGCCGGCATGTCGAGGCGTACCTTCTTCCGCTACTTCGCGTCCAAGGAGGACGTTGTCGTCCGGTTCCTGGCCGACATGAGCGTGGACGTCATCACCGAACTCGCCGCCCGGCCACCCGCCGAAGCACCGTCGGTCGCGCTGCGCCACGCCCTCTGGGTGCCGCTGGCCGCGTGCAACGACCACCCGGAACACTCCGAGCGGGCCCGCGTCGTCGTCCGCCTCATCCTGGACACCCCGGCCCTGCACGCCCGCTGGCTGGAGAGCCAGATCCAGTGGCGTGCCGAGCTGGCCACCGAAGTGGCCAGTCGGTGCGGCCTCGACCCGCACACCGACCCCTACCCACGGATGGCGGCCGGGATGGCCCTGCTGGCCCTCGACACGGTGCTCCAGCAGTGGCAGCCGGGTGACGACGAGCAGCGCCTGACCGAGCTGACCGACCGGGCGTTCGCCGTGGTGTCTCCGGCCCTCGACGCGCCGACCACGCCACCCGACGCCGGCTGAGCGGCGCCCCCGAGCGAATCAGCGCGGTTTCAGCACCCTTTCAGGCCGCTCAATACGTTCGCGGCATGACACCCAAACGTTGCCCGCGCGCCCGGCGCGGGACCGCCGTGCTGGCGATGATCGCGGTCACCGCGGCGAGCGCGCTCTTCGGCGAACCCGCGTCGGCCGATCCCGTCCCCATCCCGCAGACCGCCCTCACCGATCGGGCCTTCGGCCAGGTCGCCGAGACCCACCTCCAGGGTGCCGATCGGATCACGGCGGCAGTGCTGTCGGCCGAATTCGTCCAGTGGCACCGGCTGCACCCGACCGCCACCGCCGAACAGGCACAGACCCAGCTCACCACCCGCAGGCAGCTGCTCGACGACTCGCTGACCGCGTTCGACCTGCTCCTGCCCGAGCAGGACCTGCTGCTCAAGTCCGTCGACATCCTGCTCGGTGCGCCCGGCGGCGACACCCGGACCTCACCGGAGATCACCGGCCTGATCGGGGCCGTCATCGGGAAGACGGTCGAGGCGTGGGACACCCGTGAGGAACTCGCATCCGGCGCGCTGCGGACCGCCCAGTGGCTGCGCGGCCGTGACGACGCTCTCGCCACGGTCTGGTCCGCGATCCGGCAGGCGGCGGCAGCCAGCGCACCTGTCGCCACCGCCTGGAACGCCGTCCTGGGCGAACCGTTCGGGGTCGACATCACCAGCGGATACCAGGAACTCAGCCAGGACCCCGGGCTGTCCCACGTGGACCTCGCCGCGATCCTGGCGTTGCAGGGCGATCCTGCGGCGTTCGTCGCGGCGGCCAAGCAGCAGTTGGCCGCCCTGCACGCGCAGCTGCTCGGCCTCAGCCTGGAGATCCGTCTCGAAATCGGCGAGAACAACCAGAAGTGTCCGCCCGAAGGGCCGCCCAGCGCCGCGTGCACCGCGGCGGCGAGAAAGGCTGCCGAGGACCGGGACAAGGACCGGCAGCAGACGATCTCCGACATCAAGGCCGGGGTGGGCATGGTCTCCACCCTCATCGGGTTCGCCGACCCCGACGCCGGCAAGAAGTCCAAGGTGATCGGCGAGGCGGTGCTCACCACGATCAGCGCGATCTCCAAGTACGCGGCGGCGATCACCGGCCGCGGCCTGGCGGGATCGATCTTCAGCACCGCGACGCTGGCGATGACCGGCAACATCTTCGGTGCGGTGATGTCGGTCGTCGGGCTCTTCGGCAGCAGCGCCCCGTCGCTTGACTCGCAGATCCTCGCCCAGGTCAAAGCGTTGCGCGACGAGGTGCGGGCCCTCGGCGACGAGATGCGGGCCAGCTTCGCGCGGGTCGAGGCCCAGATCAACACGGTGTACGCGAACATGATGGCCCAGTTCGACAAGCTGAACGCGGCGATCGCCGGCAACACCGCGCAGATCACCCTCGTCCAGCAGCAGGTCGCTCAGCTCGGCCTGCGCCTGGAGGACATCGCCGCCACCGTCCTGGCCGCGATCGGCGACGCCACCCTGCACGACGCCCGCGCCGACATCAACAAGTACCTCGGCTACCGGGAGAACTTCGGCCAACCCATCCCGACGTACAACGAGTTCGTCGGCCCGGAGAACGAATTCCACCTGACCGCGACGCAGCTGGCCAGCGGCGCCGCCTTCGTGGTGCCCACTACCGACGCCGACAACCCGGCGATCGACCCGACCACCGTGCTGAACAGCTTCGGCGAGGCCCGGTCGATCAACTACCTGGCCCGGGTCGCCAGCGGGCGGGACCCGTCGATGGTCGAACCGTCCACACCGGTCGGCAACCCGACCGTGTGGAACCTCGGCGCGCAGGCGTACGCCATGTTGATGCTGCAGAACCCGACGTACGCCGCCCAGGTCAGCACCGGACGCGCGGCGCAGATCGAGGCGGAGGGCACCCGCATCGCCGACCTCGCGGCCAGCTTCGGTCGGCCGGCCAACGGCAACGCCAACGGCCTGATCACCGGGCTGGTCGACGAGTACGTCGGCGCCACCAACGAGCTGTCGACAGCGCTCGCCGCGGTACGAACCAACGAGGTCCAGGCCCGCTACGAGCCGGACGCCAACGGCGTACAGGTGAGGACGCTCAAGAACTACGACCTGTTCTGGGACACCGACAAGCCGCTCGCCCCGGCGCCGACGAAGCCCGACGAGGCGACGGTGCCCTCGTGTGGCGGCAGCAGGCAGATCGACCGACCCGGTAACGTCCGCTACGACCTGATGTCGAACGTGGTGCGGGCACTCCAGTACGCGTACACGCCACGTCTCGACGAGCCGCCGGCCGGGGTGCGGGAGTTGCCCGAGGTCGGCCACTGCTACACGCCGAGCTGGGTCTACACGCGGACGACGGGCTACGGCACCGGAGTGATCCGCCACTACGGCAAGCTGCGGTTGCAGATCCACAGCCGGTTCCGACTGAACTCCAACGCGGCCTGGCAGAACTCCCGGACCGCCGACTACACCTGGCCGGACGAGCAGGTCTACCAGGTCGACTGCGAGCTGTTCAACTGCGACAGCGAGACCACGCCCGACCAGGCCCTGACCCAGAAGTGGCCAACCGGCCGGTACGCCTTCGCGAGCGCCGCGACGGCCACCAACAACACGGCGCTGGACACCACGCTGACACCGACCCTGCGCGGTTTCCTCCAGGCCCGGCAGAAGCTGATGTACGACCGGGTCCGGGACCAGAGCACGCAGGTCAGCGGGTCGATCCCCACCGCCCTGAAAAAGGTGAACACCGCCGCGCGGCTGCTGCAGGCGTACACCAGGTTGGGTCTGCCCAACGCCCTCGACTCCGACGACGTGTTGTCGGCGAACCTGTTCGGGCAGTACCAGCTTCCGGTGAACATGCCGACGGACGCCAAGATCGGCAATGCCTATGCCAGGGCGAGCGGGAACTACACCCTCTGCGGGCCCACGCCGTGCCCGCTCGACCTCAGCCGTCCGCTGCGCGACCAGGTCAGCCTCAAGGTGCCCTGCGAGCCCGCTGTCGACTCGTCCAACCTGCCCGGTGACCCCCTCGGCGACTGTCTGATCACCAGCGCGCGGTCCCGCGCCAACGCGCTGATGCAGCGGTACGAGGTCTGGGCGGACCAGATGACCGCCGGGCTGCACCACGAGCGGGTGCCGTGGCTGAACGACACCCTCGTGGGCCTGCGCATCACCACGCGGCTGTCCCACGCCAGCTGACCCACCGTTGCCGGCGCCTCCGGGCGCCGGCAACGTGTCACACCACCCAAGGCGTGAACCCAGCGCCCAACCGTCTGAGCGCCCTCGAACCGGCGGCGATCGACGAAACAAGGCCTAGCGTCGTTGACATGACCACTGATCCCCAGACGTGGGTGCCCGAGTCGTGCACCTTGCCGAGCGCCCAACAGCCACTGCGGCTGGCCGAATTCGACGACCTGTTCGCCACCGCTCTGCTCCAGCAGGAACGGCTGTCCCCCACCGCACTGCGGTGGCGTCTCGACCCGGCCGCCGAGGCGACCACCCGGGACCTGACCGCCCGGGAAAGCTCCTGCTGCTCGTTCTTCTCGTTCACCATCGCCGCCGACGCCGGCGCGCTACGCCTCGACGTGCAGGTGCCGGCCGCGCACGTCGACGTCCTCGACGCGCTCGCGCTGCGCGCCGCCGCCCGGATGACGGCGTGAGCGCATCGCCCAGCAGCCAGGTCGCCACCGCAGCCGGGGAGCACCTTGGCCGATCCGCCGCGGGCGGCTCGGCGGGAGCGACTGCCGACGCCCGACCAGCCCACCGGCATGATCGTGGACCGCGCCACCTCGGTACGGTCCACCGATGACCGTCGTCCGCTCGATCCTGCTGTTCACCGTCGCCGCCCTGTTCGAGAT
>NZ_JAGPXZ010000327.1:0-6464 GCF_018070305.1 Micromonospora sp. M51
CTCCCCACCCGGGCGGGCGTACGCCTCGGCGAGCCGGCGGCCGTACTTGACCTCGACGACGTGCCAGCCGGCCGCCTCGAACTGGCCCCGCCACTGGTTGATCCGGATGCCGGGGACGACCCGGTCCAGCGACTGCCGGTTGAAGTCGACGAGCCACATGACGTTGCCCAGCCCGGTGGTGGCCGGGTCGGCGACCGCCTCCCAGATGTTGCCCTCGTCCAACTCGGCGTCGCCGATCAGGGCCACGAACCGGGAGTGCGGCCGGGCGCCGAAGTGCGCGTCGACGTAGCGGCGGGTCGCGGCGGCGAACAGCGGCGCCGCCGCGCCCAGGCCGACGGAACCGGTGGAGAAGTCCACTTCGTCCGGGTCCTTGGTGCGCGACGGGTACGACTGGAGGCCGCCCCGGGCCCGCAGTCGGGGCAGGTAGGAGCGGTCCAGGTTGCCGAGCAGGTACTGGATGGCGTGGAACACCGGGGAGGCGTGCGGCTTCACCGCGACCCGGTCCTCGGCGTCCAGGTGCGCGAACCACAGCGCGGTCATCGCCGTGACCAGGGAGGCGCTGGACGCCTGGTGGCCGCCGACCTTCACACCGTCGCCGGTGGCCCGGTCATGGTTGGCGGCGTCCACGATCCGGGTGGCGAGCCAGAGCACCCGCCGCTGGATCTCGTCGAGGACATCGAGGTCGTGCTGGGTCACGGTGGCTCCATCCAGGCGTCGCCGTTGACGCCCTCGCGAGGGGTGCGGGGTGGCCGCGTGGTCGACAGGGTGTGGCGGAAGGCCGCCGCCGGATCGCGGCGGCGGCCTTCTCCGGGTGGGTCTCAGCCCTGGACGCCGAGGCGCTCCAGGATCAGCTCCCGCAGGGTCTTCGCGTCGGCCTGCCCGCGGGTGGTCTTCATGACCGCGCCGACCAGCGCGCCGACCGCCGCGACCTTGCCACTGCGGATCTTGTCGGCGATGGCGGGGTTAGCGGCGATCGCCTCGTCCACGGCGGCGGTGAGCGCGCCGGTGTCCGAGACGACTTCCAGGCCCCGGCTGGTCATGATCTCGGTGGGCGAGCCCTCACCGTCGACCACACCCTCCAACACCGTGCGGGCCATCTTGTCGTTGAGCTTGCCGGCGTCGACCAGCCCCTGCAGCTCGGCGACCTGGGCGGGGGTGGCACCGATCTCGGCCAGCTCCACGCCGCTCTCGTTGGCCCGACGCGACAGCTCACCCAGCCACCACTTGCGGGCCGCCGCCGGGGTGGTGCCGGCGGCCACGGTGGCCTCGATCAGCTCGACGGCGCCGGCGTTCAACACCGACTGCATGTCCAGGTCCGACAGACCCCACTGCTCCTGGAGCCGACGCCGGTGCACCCGGGGCAGCTCCGGCAGGGCGGCCTTCAGCTCGGCCACCCAGGCCGGGTCCGGTGCGATCGGCACCAGATCCGGCTCCGGGAAGTACCGGTAGTCGGTCGCCGTCTCCGGCGAGCGACCCGGGGTGGTGTCACCGGTGTCCTCGTGGAAGTGGCGCGTCTCCTGGGTGATCCGGCCGCCCGCGTCCAGCACCGACGCCTGCCGCAGCATCTCCGAGCGGACCGCCCGCTCCACCGACCGCAGCGAGTTGACGTTCTTCGTCTCGGTACGGGTGCCCCACTCCGCGCCCGGCAGGTTCAGCGAGGTGTTCACGTCACAGCGCAGCGAACCCTCCTCCATCCGCACGTCGGAGACGCCGAGGGTGCGGATCACGTCGCGCAGCTCGGCGACGTACGCCTTGGCCACCTCGGGGGCGAGCGCACCGGTGCCGGTGATCGGCTTGGTGACGATCTCGACGAGCGGGATGCCGGCCCGGTTGTAGTCGACAAGCGACTCCGTCGCGCCGTGGATGCGGCCGGTGGCACCGCCGACGTGCAGCGTCTTGCCGGTGTCCTCCTCGAGGTGCACCCGCTCGATCTCGATCCGCACCGTCTCGCCGCCCACCTCGACGTCCAGGTAACCGTCGACACAGATCGGCTCGTCGTACTGGCTGATCTGGAAGTTCTTCGGCATGTCCGGGTAGAAGTAGTTCTTCCGGGCGAACCGGCACCACTCGGCGATCGAGCAGTTCAACGCGAGACCGATCCGGATGATCGCCTCGATGGCCGCCTTGTTGGCCACCGGCAGCGAGCCGGGCAGCCCCAGGCAAACCGGGCAGACCCGGGTGTTGGGCTCGCCACCGAAGTCGGTCGGGCACCCACAGAACATCTTGGTGTTCGTGCCCAGCTCGACATGGGTCTCCAGGCCGATCACCGGTTCGAAGCGCGCAACGACCTCGTCGTACGCGGGCAGTGTCGTCGTCATCTGAGCTCCAGGAGCGATCCGGACAGAACCGTTCCAGCCTAATCGGCTGGTCCGGCCACGCCGCTGCCGGGCGTCACTCGGGTGTGGTGAAGCGCCGACGCTGGTAGGCCAGCACGAGCAGAATGCCACCGACGGAGAACGCCAGGACGCCCATCAGCAGCAGCACGAGGGGCGAGCCCGCTCCGGTGAGCGGCAACCAGCCACCCTTCGACCTCGACGGCGCGGGCGCCGGCTGGGACGTCGCCGGGTCGCTCTCTGACGGCGAGGCGGCCGGATCGGTCGATGCCGTCGGTGTCGGGGTGGCCGTCGGGCCGGTCGGGGTCGCCGTGGGGGTGCCCGGGGACGCCGGGGCGACGACCAGTGACACGTCCCTCGTGGCACTGGTGCTGCGACCCGTCGCCTGGACCGTGAAGGTGAACGTGCCGGCGCTGCCGGGAACGCCGCTCAGCCGACCCAACTTGTCGAGGGTGAGACCGCCCGGCAGGGCCCCAGCGGCCAGGGCGAACGCGATGTCCGAATCACCGTCGGCGGTGAACCGGAAGGAGTAGGACCGCCCCACGGTGCCGGCGGGCGGGTCGCCGGAGGTGAAGGTGGCAGCGGCCGTGGCGACGACGATGGTGGCGGCCTGCTCGTCGAAGAGCTTGTTCTTGTCGGTCATCCGCAGCGTGAACGGGTAGGTGCCCGGCGTGGTCGGCGCGCCCCCGAGCGACGTGCCCACCACCAGCATGCCCGGCGGCAGGCTGCCCGACACCACCGACAGCGCGTACGGCCCGGTGCCGCCGGTCGCCTCCACGGTGTGGATCGCGTACACCTGCCCGAGGTACATGACCGACCGGGGCTTGCCCGAGGTGATGACGACCTTCTGTTGGCGTACCTCGATCGTCGCCGCCTGCTCGCCGAAGAGACCGTTCTTGTCGGTCATCCGCAGCCGGAACGGGAAGGTGCCCGGCGTGGTCGGCGCGCCCCCCAGCGCCGTGCCCACCACCAACATCCCCGGCGGCAGGCTGCCCGACACCACCGACAGCGCGTACGGCCCGGTGCCGCCGGTCGCCTCCACGGTGTGGATCGCGTACACCTGCCCGAGGTACATGACCGACCGGGGCTTGCCCGAGGTGATGGTGACGGTGTCGGCGGCGGTGGCTGGTTGCGCGGCACCCAGCAGCATCGCGACAACCATCGTCAGGGCCATGACCGGGCGAAGCGTCCCCATCGCACATCCAGGTCTTGATCGGAGCCGCTCGCGGCCGCCAGCGGACCAGAGTTCGTCGATCCAACAGACTCGGAGCTTATTCGACCAGTGCCACTGAACGCGGTCCATCCCCTGATCGGAGATCGTCGTGTCGCCGCGACGACAGCCGCGCCCGGCGCGGTCGTGGTGACCGCACCGGGCGCGTGACGACTTCCGGTACGAAGGCGGGCGACCCGCCCCCGTATCGGCGGGTCAGAGGGCCGGCGGGGTGAACGTGCCGACGGCGGACTCCAACGCGGCGGCGACCCGGTACATCCGGTCGTCGGCCATCGTCGGGGCCATCACCTGCAAACCGACCGGCAGCCCCTCGGAGAGCCCGCACGGCACCGAGATGCCCGGCCCGCCGTACAGGTTCGTCGGGATCGTGTACAGGTCGGCCAGGTACATCTGGTACGGGTCGGCGGTCCGCGCGCCCATCGGGAACGCCACCGACGGGGTGGTCGGCGAGATCAGCGCGTCGACCCGCTCGAACGCGGCGTTGAAGTCCCGGGTGATCAGCGTCCGGACCTTCTGCGCCTGCCCGTAGTACGCGTCGTAGTAACCCGACGACAGCGCGTACGTGCCGATCATGATGCGGCGCTTGACCTCCGGGCCGAAGCCGGCCTCCCGGGTCAGCGACATGACCTCCTCCAGCGACCGGTTGCCGTCGTCGCCGACCCGCAGGCCGAACCGGACACCGTCGAACCGGGCCAGGTTGGAGGAGCACTCGCTCGGGGCGATCAGGTAGTACGCCGGCAGCGCGTACGCGAACGTCGGGCAGGACACCTCGACGACATCGGCGCCCATCTTGGTCAGCGCGTCCACCGACTCGCGGAACGCCGCCATCACACCCGGCTCGGCGCCCTCGCCGACGAACTCGCTCACGATGCCGAGCCGTACACCGGTCAGGTCACCGGTCGCGCCGAGCCTCGCCGCCGCCACCACGTCCGGCACGGGCTGCGGGATCGACGTCGAGTCCATCGGGTCGTGCCCACCGATCACCTGGTGCAGCAGGGCCGCGTCGAGCACGTTGCGGGCACACGGGCCGGGGGTGTCCAGCGACGACGAGAAGGCCACCAACCCGTAGCGGGAGGTGCCGCCGTAGGTGGGCTTGGCACCCACCGTGCCGGTGACCGCGCCGGGCTGACGGATCGAGCCGCCGGTGTCCGAGCCGATCGCCAGCGGCGCCTCGTACGCGGCCAGCGCGGCGGCGCTACCACCACCCGAGCCACCCGGGATCCGGCTCAGGTCCCACGGGTTGTGCGTCGGGCCGTACGCCGAGTACTCGGTAGAGGAACCCATCGCGAACTCGTCCATGTTGGTCTTGCCGAGCATCACCGTGCCGGCCTCGCGCAGCCGCTGCACGATCGTCGCGTCGTACGGCGGGCGCCAGCCCTCCAGGATCTTCGACCCCACGGTGGTCGGCACGCCCCGGGTGGCGAGCACGTCCTTGACCGCGACCGGCACACCCGCGAGCGGGCCCAACACCTCGCCGGCGGCCCGACGCTCGTCCACCGCGCGGGCCGCGGCGAGCGCGCCCTCGGTGTCCACGTGCAGGAAGGCGTGCACCCGGTCGTCGACCGCGGCGATCCGGTCCAGGTGCGCCTGGGTCACCTCGACAGCGGAGGTCTCGCCCCCGGCGACCAGGCTCGCGATCTCCGTCGCGGTCATTCTGGTGAAGTCGCTCATGCCGGTCATCTCGCTCATGCCGTCACTCCGCTCCGCTCCGCGACGCCATGAGGCACCACGGCGCTGCACCGACTATTCGCTCGCTGCCGCTCGCTCATGAGGCCACGTCCTCGCTCAGGTTCCGCGGTACGCGGAACCGCTGGTCCTCGGGGTCGGGCGCGCCCGCCAGCGCGTCCTCCGGGGTCAGACACGGCGTGACGACGTCCTCGCGGAAGATGTTGGTCAGCGGCACCGAGTGCGAGGTCGGCGGGATGTCCGCGGCGGCGACCTCGCCGACCTGGGCGACCGCCTGGAGGATCACGTCGAGCTGGCCGGCGAACATGTCCAGCTCCTCCTCGGTGACGGCGAGCCGCGACAGGCGCGCCAGGTGCGCGACCTCCTCGCGGGAGATGGCGGCCATCCGTGCCCCCTTCTGAATTCCTGCTGGTCGGGCGGTGTGCCGGCCGCGCGACAGGTGGAGCGTGACACGCGGTGACCGCAGCGAGTCTATTGTTCCGCTCCGGTGCCGCGTCCCCGACTCCCCCTCCCCCGACCTCGTGCCGGGTCAGCGGGTGGGGCGGCGGGCGACGTCGGGCTGCGGGTGCCCGCCGGTCGGGCGGACCGGCCGGTACCGGGCCAGCCAGGTGACCAACTCCTCGGCCGGCATCGGCCGGGCGTAGAACCAGCCCTGGGCGGCGTCGCAGCCGGCGGTGTGCAGCATCCGCCAGGTCCGCTCGTCCTCGACACCCTCGGCGACCACCCGCAACCCCAGCGCGCCGGCCAGCTCGATCATCGACCGGACGATCGCCGCGTCGTCGGCGTCGTCGGCCATGCCGAGGACGAACGACCGGTCCACCTTCACCTCGGACAGCGGCAGGCGGCGCAGATGCTGCAGCGAGGAGTAGCCGGTGCCGAAGTCGTCCAGTGAGATGGCCACCCCGATCCGGTGCAGCTGGGAGATGGTGGCCAGCACCCGGCGCGGGTCGGCCATCAACGCGCCCTCGGTGATCTCGACCTGCAACCGCTCGGCCGGCACCCCGTAGCGGGCCAGCCGGTCGGCGATCTGATCGGCGATCTCGCCGGTGTGCAGGTCGCGCACGCTCACGTTCAGCGCCGCACGCAGGCCGATGCCGGCCGCCGACCACTTGGCGAGCTGCTCCACCACGTCGTCGACGACCCGACGGGTCAGCAGTCGCATCACGGCGCTCTGCTCGGCGACCCGGATGAGTTCCTCCGGGTCGACCATGCCC
>NZ_JAGPXZ010000328.1:0-6464 GCF_018070305.1 Micromonospora sp. M51
CTCTCCACCAGCCCGACCACCCCGAGCACCGTGGGGTCGTCGCGGGCCAGCCCGGCCAGCATCGCCACGGCCCGGTCGGCGTAGATCATCTGTCGGCCGGCGTTGGCCACCACGATCCGCAGCAGCGCCGCGCCGTCGGCGCCGGCCGACTCCTTCAGCAACGCGTACTGGGCGGTGGCCATCCCTTCGAGTTCCTCGCGCTCGGAGACGTACGACTCCTCGTCCGCGCGGGTCAGGTTTCCGGTCAGGGTGCCGAGGTAGACCAGGGTGAGGAAGGGCCGACGTCGGTCGCTGCGCTGCCAGACCTCCTCGGCGGCCCGGTTCTGCGCGAAGATGCGTCGTTGGACGGTGCGCAGCCGGTCCTGGCCGGGGTCGTTGTTGAACACCTGCGCGGCGCTGTCGCTGTAGCCGACACACTCACCGCTGGGGGCCACCTCGACGGAGACCTGACCGGTGAGCGAGGGGTGACAGCCCGGCCCCCACCGGCTAGGCCACCCACAGGCCGAGCGCCGCCACCAGCACCAGACAGAGCGCCGCCGGCAGAAAGCGCCGCGACCACCACGGCGGGTCGGGCGCGGAGAACGGCCGCACTCCGCCCCGCGACGGTGGGCCGGTGTCGGTCTCGTCGGGGCGCAGCGCCACCAGCCAGGTGGCCGGGCGGCGCAGCCGTCGCATCTCCGGCAGCGCCTCGGCCCACTCGTCGTACGCCTCCTCGGCCTCGGTCAGCGGGTGCGGTTCGGGCAGGTCCGGTGGGGGTTGCCCACCGGACGCGACGATCAGCAGCGGGTCGTTGCGCCCGGTCTCGGTGCGGACGTCGCCGATCAGGCGGACCAGTTCCCCGCCGACGTTGCCGGGGGCGACGTGATCGATCAGCAGCGCCGGGTACGCGGTGCGCCGCCAGTCCGACGGGCGCCACGGCCGACGCCGGTACGCCTGCCGCAGGTCCTCCAGGAAGGCGTGCAGCAGCAGCTTGTTGACCTGGTCGGGTTGCTCCCCGTCGCGCCAGCCGGCGGTGAGGCGCTCGGCGAAGCCGAGGAAGGTGACCGACTGCCGGGGCGCCAGGTACTGCTGGCGCATGAACCAGTTGTAGTGCCGGCCGAGCACCGGCACCCGACCGGAGACGGCAGCCCGGAAGACCACCCCCGGCACGGCGCGACGGACCAGCCAGAGCAGCACCTGCGAGACGATGCTGACCGCGTCACCGCCGGAGGGCAACGCCTCCGGCGTACGCGGGCCCCTGCGGTCGCGCAGCCGGCGGACCAGAGCCGCGCGGCTGTCGTCGGCGTCGACGCCGAGGGTGAAGCTCTGCTGCATGAGCCAGTCGGCGAGTGGATAGTGCCGGAAGCGCAGTCGGGCGGCGCCGAAGGCCTCCAGGGAGAGCTGCCGGTGCAGCTCGCGCAGCAGCGCCGGCACGTCCCCGGCACCGGGCGGCACGTCGGCGTCCAGCACGGCGTGCGGGACCCGCCGTCGGGGGCCCTGGCCGAAAAACCGGCGCAGCGGCACCACCAGATCCGCGGTGTCGGAGCGGACCAGCCACAGCAACGGCAGCCGGCGGTCACCGCGACGGGGCCGCCGCAGCAGCCGGGCGAGCAGCGCGAAGAGCTCCAACCCGCCGGGCGGCAGTCGCTCCCGGGCCGCTGTCGACTGCCGTTGGCTGATCAACTCCCGCTTGGGCAACTCCGAGCGCCGCACGCGTCACCTCCGATCCCACTCAGTGTGACGCATCGGGTACAGACGCGACGCCGGCCGACGGCCGAGCGCCCACAGGGGACACTCGGCCGCCGGCCGGTGCGGGGGTACGAGGACGGATCCGCGTTGGATCCGGTGGCGCGGAATCGTCAGCCGGTGACCGCGTTCAGCGCCGGCAGGTACCCGTAGCGGTAGCCGTCGGCGTCCGGGTGGTAGGCCTCGATGATCCCGGAGACGTCGTTGATCCACGGGTCGCCGGCGCAGACGCCGTGCCCGGAGAAGGAGGACCGGGTGTCGGCGAAGGTGGCTCCGGCCGCTGTGGCCCGGGCAGACGTGACCGAGGCGAGCACGTCGGCGGCCTCGTTGAGGATGGTGCGCTTGTAGGTGCTCATCGCGAGCCAACCGCAGGAGTTCGTCTCGAACAGGCGCGGGTAGCCGAGGACGATCAGGCGTGCGTTGGGAGCCCGGTTGCGGATGGCGGCGTAGGTCGCGTCCAGTCGGGCGGGCAGCGTCGTCGTGGCGAAGGTCTTGGCCGTGTTGACGGCGTTGGTGCAGGACGAGGTGCTGCCGAATCGGCAGCTGGTGATGACGTTGACGAAGCCCGCGTCGTTGCCGCCGATGGTGATGGTGACCAGGGTGGTGCTGGCGCTGAGGGCGCCCACCTGGTTGTTGAGCACGTCGGCGGTGACAGCGCCGCCGCAGGCCGGGAAGCTGAAGGTGGTCACGCCGTGGGCGGCCGCCCAGAGCGGGGCGTACGACTTCTGACTGCGCAGGCAGCCGGACAGATCGTACGGACCGGCGCCGACGCCGGAGGAGTACGAGTCGCCGAGCGCGACGTAGTTGACGGCGGCGGCCTGCGCGGTGCCGGGCACGAGCACGGCGCCCAGAGCGGCGGTGAGGACGGCGACCAACGCGGCCAGCGCGCGGGCCAGCGGACGGTGGGGCATGACGGACCTCCACAGAACGGGGATGGTGGGATCCTGCGACCGCGCGCGTGGCCAGGGGCGGAACGGTTGTTACCAGGCGGTAATGCTATCGAAACATCGACATCAATGGAATAGCGCGACCACGCCGCGCGGCGGGTCGGCGACGTTCACAGTTGTCGATTAGGTTGACGAGGCGAACACCCCGATGGAGGGAGTCCACCCCGTGCGACGAGCACTCACGGCGGCCACCGCCGCCCTGACCCTCACCACCGCCGGCACCATGCTCGCCGGCACCCCCGGCCAGGCGGCCCCGACGGGCTGGGGCCGGCCGGTCGTCACCGCCGCGCCGCAACCCGGCGCGCCCGGCCTGGGCGACAGCTACTTCCCCGACTACGGCAACGGCGGCTACGACGTCGAGCACTACGACGTCCGGCTGCGCTACGACCCGGCCACCGACCTGCTCACCGGCACCACCACCATCCTCGCCACCGCCACTGAGGACCTCTCGACGTTCAATCTGGACTTCCTGCTCGACGTCGAGTCGGTCCGGGTCAACGGCTGGGCGGCGACCACCAGCACCGCGGGGGCGCACGAGCTGGTGGTCACCCCGGCCCGCACGGTGACCCGGGGTCAGCAGCTCACCATCGTGGTGCGCTACTCCGGCGTGCCGTCGGAGACGCTGGTCGGCGGCTACACCGGCTGGACGCGCACCGACGACGGCGCGCTCGCCGTCAACGAGCCCGAGTCGGCGTGGTGGTGGTTCCCGAGCAACGACCACCCACTGGACAAGGCCACCTACGACATCTCGGTGTCGGTGCCCACCGGCGTCGAGGTGATCAGCAACGGCGTGCAGCCGAGGCCCCCGGCGGCCGAGGCCGGCAACCGCACCCGGTGGATCTGGCGGACCACCACCCCCACCGCCACCTATCTGGCCTTCATGGCCATCGGCCAGTACGACATCGTCACCGACACCACACCGGGCGGCCAGTCGGTGATCAACGCGTACAGCACCTCGTTGGGGGCGCTCGGGCCGGCCGCGCGGGCCAGCATCGAGCGGACCGCCGAGATCGTCGACTGGGAGAGCGGGATCTTCGGCCCGTACCCGTTCGAGGCGCAGGGCGGCGTGGCCGGGCCGGTGGACGGCATCAGCTTCGCGTTGGAGACGCAGACCCGACCGGTGTACGGGCCGGGTTTCTGGCGACGCGGCGCCAACACCTACGTGGTGGCCCACGAGAACGCCCACCAGTGGTTCGGTGACTCGGTCTCGGTGGCCGAGTGGCGCAACATCTGGCTCAACGAGGGCTTCGCCTCGTACGCCGAGTGGCTGTGGTCGGAGGAGCAGGGCGAGGGCACCGCCCAGGAGGTCTTCGACTTCACCTACGCCAGCTACCCGGCCGACGACGAGTTCTGGCAGGTGCTGCCCGGTGACCCGGGTGCCGCCCGGGTCTTCGACAACGCCGTCTACGACCGGGGCGCGATGACCCTGCACCAGCTGCGGTTGGCCGTCGGCGACGACGCGTTCTTCGAGATCCTGCCGGCGTGGACCGCCGAGCACCGGTACGGCAACGCCACCATCGAGCAGTTCCAGGCGCTGGCCGAACGGATCTCCGGTCTGGACCTGGACGACCTGTTCACCACCTGGCTGTTCTCCGCCGGCCGCCCCGACGTGGCCAGCGTCGCCCGCAAGGCCGCCGCGCCGACCGAGCCGAAGTCCTGGGCCAAGATCCGCGAGGCCCACGACCTGATGTCGCACTGAAGGTTCGACCACTGCTGAAGATCCGCGCAACTTCAGGGAGGCACCACGTTCCTGTTGTTGCGCGGATCTCGGCGTGGGGTGGACGGCGCGCTCACCGCGATGTCGGTGCCGGCCCGGCGGTGGCCAGCTCCCTGAGCTGGGTCCTGTTCGACGCGACAGCACCGGCGTCGGCGGGCGCGATGACACAGACCGCCCCGGTGGGCCGCACGATGCGGGCGGCCCGGAACGCCGCCCGGCGTACCGGATGGCGGGGCCGCGGCACGACCAGCGCGAGGGTAGCCGTGCGGGCGCGCTGCCGGTCCAGCGCGACGCTCGCCGCCACCGTGGCGATCGCGGCGGCCGATCCGGCGAGGACAAGCGTCTGACGGGGCCCGGCGTGTTCGGCGAGCCAGCCCAGCAGCGGGGCGCCGACCGCGGCGGAGACCGAGCCGGTGACCGCCAGGGCGGCGAGCACCCGCCCCCGCATCGCGCTGTCGGTGTCGAGTTGGGCGCGGGTGCCGACGGTGGTGTCGATGACCACCGCGGCGGCGGCGATCGGCAGGATCACCGCGGCGAAGCTCCAGGTGCCCGGTGCGAGACCGGCGACGATCTGCAACCCGCTGGCGAGCAGGCCGGCGACGACAAGCGTCCGGTAGCCCAGCGATCGCCGTCGGGCCGCGACGAGCGCGCCCACCACCGTGCCGACAGCGAACACCGTCGACAGCAGGCCGTACCCGGAGGCGCCGGCGTGCAGCGGGCCGTCGCTCATCGCGGCCATCGTCACCTGGTAGTTGCGGCCCAGGCTGCCGAGCACGAACGACAGGGCGAGCGCGAGGAGCAGCACCGGCTGCCCCCGCAGGTAGGTGAACCCGGCGCGGACACCGCCCCGGTTCGGCCCGGCGTCGGGCACCGCGAGTCCGGGCACGGCTCCCTGGCGTACGGCGAACAGCGCCACCACCACGGCGATGAAGCTGGCCGCGTTGATGCCGAACAGCAGGGCGGGGCCGACGGCGGCCACCACCACGGCACCGAGGCTCATGCCGAGGATGCGGCCGGCGGAGTTGGTGAGCGAACCGAGCGCCAGGGCGTTGCCCAGCGTCTCCCGGTCGACGAGGCTTGCCGCCCAGCGCCCCATCACCGGGCCTTCGACGGCCGAGACGGCACCGGTGGCCAGCGAGATCGCGAAGATCAGTGGCAGGCCGCCGACCCCGGTCAGGGCGACCGCCGCCAGTCCGGCGGCGAGCGCCGCGTGGGCGCCCTGGGCGGCGATCAGCAACGGGCGGGCGGGCAGCCGGTCGGCCAGCACGCCACCCCACACGCTGAGCAGCAACGTGGGCGCCGCCTGGAGCAGCACGGCGAAGCCCATTGACGTCGCCGAGCCGGTCTCCTTCAGCACGTACCAGTTGACCCCGAGGACCTGCATCCAGGTGCCGACGACGGAGACGAAGCCGGCGAGCGCCCAGATCCGGTAGTTGCGGTGGCGCAGCGCGGCGAAGGTGGCACCTCTGGCCACGGCGATCCTCCAGCGATCGGCAGCACGAGCATTCACACCGATCGCGGCGCGGTTCGGCAGCCGACAAGTCTTGTCGGCTTAAACCCTTTTGCCCACTTTTGTGAGCGGCTTCACCAGCGGGAATACCCGGCCGGTGCGGCAGCGGCCCAGCCGCACCCGCCGGGCGCCCGCCGCGCAGCCAGCGGCGAGAGCCAGCGCGTCCCGGCCCCCCCGGGCCGGCAAGGCACCGACACCACCCAGATAGCCGTGGATGGCGGCGGCCGCCGCCCGCCCCTCGGCGATCGCCCAGACGATCAGCGAGGCGCCCCGGTGCATGTCACCGGCCACGAACACCCCGTCGGCGGCGGTCTGCCAGTCGTCGCGGGCGTCGACGGCGCCCCGCGGGTTGCGGGCCACGCCGAACTGGGCCAGCAGCGGCTGCTGCTCGGTGCCCTCGAAGCCGATCGCCAACAGCACCAGATCGGCCGGCAACTCCCGCTCGGAGCCCGGCACCACCGTGACGATCCGCCGGCCGTCGCGCTTCTCCACCGTCACCTCGGCGATCCGCACCGCCCGCACCTGACCGGTGCCGTCGTCCACGAACTCCTGCACCGCCACGGCG
>NZ_JAGPXZ010000329.1:0-6458 GCF_018070305.1 Micromonospora sp. M51
GCGTCGGCTTGCAGCCCCTGCGGCGGCCGGTCCTGGAACACCACCGGCATGCCCAGCTCGACCTCTCGCCGCAGGAACGAGTGGGCGAGGCCCGCCGGCACCACCAGCAGACCGTCGACCCGGCGTTGGGTGAAGTCCTGGAGCAGGGCGCGTTCCCGCTCCGGGTCCTCCTCGGAGGACGCGGTGATCAGCATGGTGCCGTGGGCGGCGGCGATCTCGGCGGCGACGCTGGCGATGGTCGCGTAGAACGGGTTGGCGATCTCCTCGATCAGCAGCCCGACGGTGGCGTTGAGCTGCCGGGAGCGCAGGTTACGAGCGATGTCGTTGCGCCGGAAGCCCAGCTCGGCGATAGCGGCCAGCACCCGGCCGACCAACTCCTGCCCCACCGGCTCGTCGTTGACGACCCGGGAGACCGTCTTCAGGCTGACGTCGGCCCGCCGGGCCACGTCGACCATGGTGGGGCGCCGACGCGTCGTCGGCCGGGTCGGGGTCTGGGTCACGGGGTGGTCCTCCACGGCGGGCGCGGGTCAACGGTCGAGCGCGGCGAGCGCGTCGACCGCTTTTCGGGCGGCGATGAGCACCGGATCCCACACCGGCGCGTACGGCGGAGCGTAGCCCAGGTCCAGCTGCGTCATATCGTCCACCGTCATGCCGTTCCACAGCGCCACGGCCAGCGTGTCGATCCGTTTGGCCGCCTCGGACCAACCGACGATCTGCGCGCCGAGCAACCGGCCGCTGGGACGCTCGGCGATCAGCTTGACCGTCATCGGCCGGGAACCGGGGTAGTAGCCGGCCCGATTGGTCGACTCGGCGATCACCGAGACGAACTCGAAGCCGGCAGCCTTGGCGTCGCGTTCGCGCAGACCCGTCCGACCGACCTCCAGGTCGCAGACCTTGGTCACCGCCGTGCCGATCACGCCCGTGAAGGTGGCGTACTCGCCGCCGATGTTGATCCCGGCGACCCGGCCCTGCTTGTTGGCGTGCGTGCCGAGCGGCACGTGCACCGGCAGCCCGCTGACCCGGTGCAGGGTCTCCACGCAGTCGCCGGCCGCCCAGATCCCGGGGAGCCCGGGCACCCGCATCCGACGGTCGACCCGGATCGCTCCGGTCGGCCCGAGAGGCAGCCCGGCCGCCTCGGCGAGCGCGGTGTTGGGGCGTACACCGAGACCCAGGACGACGACGTCGGCCGGGATCGACCCCTCTTCGGTGACCACGGCGGACACCCGGCCGTTGTGCTCCTCCAGGCCGGTCACCGGCAGGCTGCCCCGGATCGTGATGCCGAGGCCGCGCATCGCGTCGGCGACCAGCTCGCCCATGTCGCTGTCCACCGTCGACATGGGCTGCTCGCCCGCCTCCACCAGGGTCACCGAGAGGCCGCGTTGGATCATGGCCTCGGCGATCTCGACGCCGATGTATCCGCCGCCGATCACCACCGCCCGGCGCGGCTGAGGGTCGGCGTCGAGCCAGTCGCGCAGCGCCGCCCCGTCGTCGAGGGTCTGCATGCCGAACACCCCGTGCGCGTCGGTGACCGCCCACGGTGGCTTCACCGGCACCGCGCCGGTGGCGTACATCAGGTCGTCGAAGCGTTCACGGACCTCGCCGCCGTCCTCCAGGTTCTGGGCCACCACCTCGCGGCGCTCCAGGTCGATGGTCGTGACCTCGTGGCGCATGCGGACGTCCATCGCGTGCTCCCGGCGGAAGACCTCCGGATCGCGGGCGATCAGCGCCTCGGGGTCGGGCACCAGCCCGCTGATCCAGTACGGGATTCCGCACGCCGAGTAGGAGGTGAAGTGGCCGCGCTCGAAGACCACGATCTCCAGGTCGTCGCGACCACGGCGGCGTCGGGCCTGGGACGCCGCCGACATTCCGGCGGCGTCCCCGCCGATGACGATCAGCCGTTGGGCCACGAGTTCATCCTGTCACGCGACGATCAGCCGCGGGTCTGCCGCGCGACGTCCTGCACCACGTCGGTGAGTTGGCCGGTGCGCTCGAACACGGCGCGCTGCCGTGCCGCGCCGCTGCCGTGCCGGCGCAGCCCAGCCAGCAGGTCGGTCACCTCGGCCCAGTCGCCGTGCTCCTCCAGCGCCGGCCGCATCCGCTCGACGAACCGGTCCAGCAGCTCCCAGGCCGGGGCCAGCTCGCCCGTGGTGACGTCGACGCCCTCACCCTCGAGGCCGTCGTGGGCGGCCCGCCAGTGCGCGCCGACCAGCAGGTGGTGGTCGGTCCGCAACGCCGGGCGGCCGGCCTCGACATCCGCCATCGCGGTGGCCACCAGCGCCCGGACCAGGGCGGCGACCAGCACCGCGTCGTCCACCGACGGGCAGACGTCGCCGATGCGCAGCTCCACCGTCGGGTACTTCGCCGACAGCCGGGCGTACCAGTAGAGCATCCCCTCGTCCAGCATCACCCCGGTGGAGATCAACTGGCGGATCAGCCGCTGGTAGTGCTCATGCGACTCCAGGAACGGCGTCGGCGCCACCGACGGCCAGCGCTCCCACTCCACCGAGCGCCAACTGGCGTAGCCGGTGTCCTCGCCCCGGGCGAACGGCGAGTTGGTGGTCACCGCCTGCAGCATCGGCAGCCACGGCCGGACGTGGTTGAGCACCTGCACGCCGGTGTCCGGGTCGGGCACCCCCACGTGCACGTGCATCCCGTTGTTGCCGGGGCCGGGAACGAGCAGCCGGAACCGCTCGATCATCCGGTCGAAGCGGGGCTTGTCCACCACCGGTGGCACCGGGCCGTCCACCGGGCCGGTGCCGATGGCGAGCAGGCGTACGCCGGCCCGTTCGGCGGCGTCGGAGAGCGCCCGACGCAGGACGCCGAGGGAGTGCCGGATCGACGAGAGCTCCAGACCGGGCGGGCTGCCGATCTCGATCTGACTGGTCTGGAACTCCCGCTCCACCTGCCCGCGGAGTTCGGCCGGAACCTGCTCCATGACCAGGTCCACGGCCGGAACCGCAGCCCCGGTGTGCGGGTCGACGAGCAGGAACTCCTCCTCGACACCCACGGTGAGCAATCCGGTCGCCGCAGCCATGTCGCTGGGCACCTCGGCCACCTGACCGGTCATCGACATCACCCGTCCGTTTCCACCGTTCGCGGTCCGTCCGCGTCGGTCCGCCGTTGGTTACCCAACGTGGCGATGCCGGGAAACGTGGCGGCGACACGTCGTACTGGGGTCGGGCCGCCGGATTCGGCTGGGCGACGTGACAGCGGGTCCTATGCTGAGCCCGTGCCGGTGCTGCTGGGCTTTGTCGGGGTCGCGTGGATGTCCGCGTTCGCCCAGCTCACCCTGCTCGCGGGCCGCCCGGCCGACCTGCTCGCGGGTGCCGCATTGACCGCCCTGGTGCTGCTCGCGGTGGTGCTGGCGGCCCGGGTGCGGGACCGGGCGGGCGCGTCCGGTGCCGGGCCACGGTGGGCTGGTCTGCGGGCCCGCTCCCGAAGTCGCCGAATGCCCCGCCAGATCGACCCGGATGCCGCCGGTCGCCCTCGTCCCCGTGCTCCGGGGCACCCCTCGGCCGCGTAGCGCCCCGCCGCCGCGCGGCCGATCCCGCCGTCACCGGCCCCCTCGCTGAGCGGACGCCGCCCGGGGGAGGGCCTCACCGGAATCGGACCGAGGGGTTTCCCATGCTTGCCTTCGCACCACTGCACGACACTGTCGCCGCTGCCGGCAGCGCGCTGTCCTGGCTCACCGAGCTGCTCGAACCACTGGCCGGCGGTGCGGCGACGGCCGCCGCGATCGTGCTCTTCACCATCGCCGTCCGCCTGCTGATCTCGCCGCTGACCGTCGCGCAGGTCCGCGGCGAGCGGCGCCGCGCGGCGCTCGCCCCGCAGGTGCGTGACCTTCAGCAGCGGTACGCCGACGACCCGGCGACGCTTCAGCGCGAGGTGTTCACGTTGTACCGCGAGGCCGGCGCGAACCCGATCGCCGGCTGTCTGCCGTTGCTCATCCAGGCGCCGTTCCTGCTGGTGCTGTACCGGTTGTTCAGCACCAGTGAGGGCGGCACCGGGTTACTGGACGAGCGGCTGGTCGGTGTGCCGCTGGGTCACCATCTCAGCGACGGGCTGTCCGGTGCGGCCGGACCGCTGTTCGGCGTACTGCTCGTGGTGTTGTTGGCGGTGGCCTGGTGGTCGTCGCGGCGGGCCCGTCGGGCGTCGGCGGCGGTGGGCACGGTGGCCGGTACGCCGACCGAGGGGCCGGGGGCGGCCACGCTCGGCCGGCTGCTGCCCCTGCTGCCGTTCACTACCGTGCTGGTGGCGCTGGTGCTGCCGCTCGCCGCGGTGATCTACCTGGTGACCACGAGCGTGTGGTCGGCCCTTGAGCAGGCGGTGCTCCGCCGCCCGCAGGCAACTCCGACTGCCGACGTAGATCGACGTTGACAACTGTGTGGACGGGAAGTACAACTCTGAGAGAGCGCTCTCTCGATCCGTCCCCGCAGAGAGGCACGTCCATGCCACCTCCCTCAGCGGCCCCCGCCGCCCCGCTCGTCCGACGTCGGCTGCGGCTGGCCTCCGTCCTGCTCGTCGCCACCACCACCGTCCTGGCCGCCGCCACCGTCACCGCGCAGGCGGCCGTGCCGCCACCCCCGGCCGGCTGGAGCACGGTCTGGAGCGACGACTTCACCGGCGCGGCCGGCAGCCTGCCGTCGTCCGCCAACTGGATCATCGACACCGGTCACAGCTATCCCGGTGGCCCGGGCAACTGGGGCACCGGCGAGATCCAGAACTACACCGCCAGCACCGCCAACGTCAGCCACGACGGTGGCGGCAACCTGCGGATCACGCCGCTGCGCGACAGCGGTGGCGGCTGGACCTCCGCCCGGATCGAGACCGTGCGCAGCGACTTCAAGGCCCCGGCCGGCGGCGTGCTGGCCATCGAGGGCCGGATCCAGATGCCGAACGTCACCGGTGCCGCAGCTGCGGGCTACTGGCCGGCGTTCTGGGCGCTCGGCGCGCCCTACCGGGGCAACTACCAGAACTGGCCGGGCATCGGTGAGTTCGACGTGATGGAGAACGTCAACGGCATCAACTCGGTCTGGGGCGTGCTGCACTGCGGCGTCGCACCGGGCGGGCCGTGCAACGAGTCCAACGGCCTCGGCGCGTCCCGGGCCTGCCCGGGCGCGAGCTGCCAGTCCGCGTTCCACACCTATCGGTTCGAGTGGGACGCCTCGATCAGCCCCCAACAACTGCGCTGGTACGTCGACGGGCAGCTCTACCACACCGTCACGTCCAGCCAGGTCGGTGCGTCCGCCTGGTCGCAGATGACCTCGCACGCGGGCTACTTCCTGCTGCTCAACGTCGCGATGGGTGGGGCCTTCCCGAACGGCGTGGCCGGCAGCGGCACGCCGACCCCTGCCACCGTCCCGGGGCGGCCGATGCTCGTCGACTACGTGGCGGTGTACCAGCGCGGCGGCGGCAGCACCCCGCCGCCCACCACGCCGCCACCCGGCGGCACGAGGGACGCGTACGCGCAGATCCAGGCCGAGTCGTTCAACGCGCAGAACGGCGTGATCGTGGAGGCGTGCTCCGAAGGCGGGCAGAACATCGGGGCGCTGCGTAACGGGGACTGGGTTCGCTACGACAACGTCGAGTTCGGCTCCACCTCGGCGCGGGACTTCGTGGCGCGGGTGGCCTCCGGCGCGGGCAGCGGGGTGAGTGGCCTGGTGGAGGTACGGCTGGACAGCCCGACTGCCACGCCGATCGGCAGCTTCGCGATCGGCAACACCGGCGGCTGGCAGAGCTGGCGCTCGGTGCCCGGCAACGTGGGAGCAGTGACCGGTCGGCACTCCGTGTACCTGACCTTCACCAGTGGCCAGCCGAACGACTTCGTCAACGTCAACTGGTTCACCTTCCGCCGCTGACCGGGGTGTCCCGGGCCGCCCGTCGCGATGGTCACGCGACGGGCGGCCCGCGCATCCGTGTCGACCCCTGGACAGAAACAGTTAACTGTCTTAATAATTAGCGCCAACGTTGACATCCATAAATGCCCGCCCGGGCCCGGAGGGTCGCATGAAACGCTCCAGAACCCTTGTCCTGTCCCTCGTCGCCACCCTGGTGGCGGCACTCGGCGCGGCCTGGGTGGCGCTGCCCGCGTACGCCGCCGGAGTCACCGCCAGCTTCGTCAAGACCGCCGACTGGGGCTCCGGTTGGGAGGGGAAGTACACCATCACCAACGGCGGCGGCTCGACCATCAACGGCTGGAGCCTCACCTTCGACCTGCCGTCCGGCACCACACTCGGCAGCTACTGGGACGCGTTGCTCACCTCCGCGGGCCAGCGGCACACCTTCACCAACCGGTCCTGGAACGGCGTCATCGCCCCGGGTGCCTCGGTCTCCTTCGGTTTCCTGGCCGGCGGCTCCGGCTCGCCGAGCGGCTGCCAGCTCAACGGCGCGGCCTGCGGCGGCGGCACCCCGCCCACCACGCCGCCGCCCACCACCCCACCCCCCCCCCCGCCGCCGCC